>DATHXI010000073.1:0-11887 GCA_035459705.1 Methylotenera sp.
TTTCCCAATCGCGATGCGATGTGTGCGCGTAAGTGGCTGCCGGAGTGGCATGCGTGACCCTGGTTGTAGTGACTACGCCAGTTGCAAGACCGCGTTTCTCTGCCATTTCTAGCAAGGTTTCTACGCTATTGTTTTTAACGAAGAGCGCGTCTTTTTCGCCTTTTAGTACGCTTTGGTTGACAGATAGCACGCCATCATTGGTTTTAACGCCGGTCATGATGGCAGTCATGGTAGGCGCGGAATCTGCAGTTTGCTGGTTTGCAGAATAAGTCTTGGACATGGCGAGGTAAGGCAGTTTCTCAAAACTCAGCAGGTTGCGCTCACCATCACGACCTTGCTGCTGGCCTTCAAATATCCGTGCGGCTGTAATGGTTGAAACGCCCATGCCGTCACCTAAAAATAAGATTACATTTTTTGCGTGATTACCATGCGTTTTGATAGCCTTGCTGACAGCCAAAGCGTTCATGCCGTCTTGACACCATGAATCTGTATCTTCTGCAAAGCTGCTAGCAGAAGTGACGACCAAACATATACTGAGACTGAGCGCAGCACAAGTAATTACAGAGGTTTTCATTTTGGTAGCCATATTTTCAATTATCTAAAATATGGCAATTCTACGTTTTAAGTATTGCAGTTTTATTTAGTGTGCATTTTCCCAGTTACTACCTACGCCAACTTCAGCTAATAATGGCACGTCTAATTTAGCAACGTTTTGCATCAATAACGGCAACGTAGTTTTGATGAGTTCGAGTTCGTTATCAGGCACTTCCAGCACCAATTCATCGTGTACTTGCATGATGAGTTTAGTCTGTAATTTTTCATCTCTTAGCCATTTGTCCACGGCAATCATGGCGAGCTTAATCAGGTCGGCTGCGGTACCTTGCATCGGTGCATTGATGGCGGCACGTTCGGCACCAGCTCTCCTTATTCCATTAGCACTGTTGATTTCTGGCACCCATAATCTGCGACCAAAGTAGGTTTCTACATAGCCTTTTTGTTTGGCGATTTCACGGGTGTTTTGCATGTATTCGCGCACGCCAGGGTAGCGCGCAAAGTAACGTTCTATATAGCTCGCAGCGGCACTGCGTTCAATATTGAGGTTCTGGGCTAAGCCAAAGGCGCTCATGCCGTAAATCAAACCAAAGTTGATGACTTTGGCATAACGGCGCTGTTCGTTATCTACCGCTTCACGTTCCACGCCAAAAATCTCAGCGGCAGTATGGCGGTGAATATCTTCATTATTGGCAAATGCTTGCAGCATGCCAGCGTCCTGAGACAAGTGCGCCATGATGCGCAGCTCAATTTGTGAGTAGTCAGCAGAAACGATATGGCTGCCCTGCGGTGCAATAAACGCTTCACGGATACGACGACCTTCTTGCGTGCGCACAGGAATGTTTTGCAGATTGGGGTCAGAGCTTGCCAAGCGACCGGTAATCGCCACTGCTTGATTGTAGCTGGTATGTACACGACCTGTTTGCGCGTTGATCATCTTCGGCAATTTGTCGGTGTAAGTGGATTTGAGTTTTGCTAAACCGCGATACTCCAGCAACACCTTGGGCAAAGGGTAGTCGAGCGCAAGTTCTTGCAACACGTCTTCATCGGTAGAGGGCGCGCCGGAAGGGGTTTTCTTGGTCGGTTTGATGCCTAGTTTGCCGAATAGAATCTCTTGTAACTGTTTTGGTGAGCCTAAGTTAAAAGGCTGCCCTGCGAGTTCATAGGCCTGGTTTTCTAGCGCTACGAGCTTCATGCCAATTTCATTACTTTGTCTATTGAGCATATTGGCATCAATCAGCACACCATTACGCTCAATGGTGAATAAGATGTTAGAAACCGGGAGTTCGATCTGGCTGTAAATGTAGTCCAGCTTGCTTTCTGCTGCGATTTGCGGGTACATGGCTTCATGCAGTTGCAAGGTGATATCTGCATCTTCAGCCGCATATTCACTGGCAGTTTCTACCGTCACTTGATTGAAGCCAACCTGCTTGGCGCCTTTGCCGGCAACCTCTTCAAAGCTGATGGTTTTAATGTCCAGATGGCGCATCGCCAAGTCATCCATACCGTGAGTGCGGTGGCTCTCGAACACATAAGACTGCAGTAGTGTGTCATGCGCAATACCGTTCAAAGCGATGCCATGATTGGCCAATACATGCTGATCGTATTTGAGATTCTGCCCGACTTTTTTGATGGCTGGGTTTTCTAAAACAGGCTTCACCTTATTTAAGGTTTCTGCAAAATTCAGTTGGTCTGGCGCATCAAAATAATCATGTTTCAATGGTAAATAAGCGGCACTGCCGGCTTCTACACTGAATGACATGCCGACGATTTTCGCAGTCATCGGGTCTAACGAAGTGGTTTCCGTATCAAAGCAGACCAATGATGCATTGCTGATCTTTGTCAGCCAGTTATCTAACTGTTCATTGCTTAAAATGGTCTCGTAGTTGCGTGAGGTATTGGCGGCATGTGGCGTGATGGCAAACATGTCTGCAGTATGCTTTGCTGCTTGATGCTGGTCGAGTTTATTCGGTGCTGGTGTTGCGCTAGTTGTATTAGCTTGTGCTTGTGGGTTGTGTAGTTCGCGTTGCCAAGTTTTAAAGTCAAAACGTTCATAAATCTCAGCGAGTTTGCTGGTATCTTGTGCTTGCAGCAATAAAGGCTCAAAACTCTCAGGCATACCAGCGTAATTAGCCAAGTCACATTTAATGGTAATGAGCTCACGGCCTGTCGGTAGCCAATCCAGCGCTTTTCTGAGGTTTTCACCTACCACGCCGCTAAACTTATCTGCGTTGGCAATAATATTGTCGAGGCTGCTGTATTCAGCAAGCCATTTCACAGCGGTTTTCGGGCCGACTTTTTCCACCCCCGGTACGTTATCTACTGAGTCGCCAATCAGTGTCAGGTAATCAACAATCTGCTCGGGCTTCAGTCCAAACTTGGCTTCTACACCTGCAATATCCAGTATTTCATCGCCTTTTCTGAAGGCATTTGGCATGGTGTTGATGACGGTGACATGTTCATTAACTAGCTGAGACATGTCTTTGTCACCAGTGGAAATAATCACTCGCACGCCTTGCGCCTCGGCCTGCTTGGCTAGTGCGCCTATCACGTCATCTGCCTCTACGCCGTCCACCACCAATAGCGGCCAGCCCATGGCTTTAATCGCTTCGTGCAGAGGTTCTACCTGACTGCGTAAATCATCTGGCATACTCGGGCGATTCGCTTTATATTCAGGATAGATGTCGTCTCTAAAGGTTTTGCCTTTGGCATCAAAGATACACGCGCTATAATCAGCAGGGTAGTCTTTGTGTAATTTACGCAACATACTGAGTACACCTTTGATGGCATTAGTGGGCTCATTTCTGCTGTTGCGCAAATCAGGTAAAGCGTGAAACGCGCGATAAAGATAGGATGAGCCATCCACTAATAACAACGTTTTCATATATATTGAGCGCCTAAAATATGTCTATTCCAAAGAAATTTCCAAATATTACAGATCCTGACGTGCGGGGTCGTAACCATACTGGGCATGAATCATGGCATGCATTCGAGATTATGGCAGAATTTGTTGATGCCACCGAACGTCTTAAAGCAATCACGCCGGCGGTATCCATTTTTGGCAGCGCACGCACGCCGCCGGAGAGCAAATATTATAAATTAACTGAAGAAATTGCTAGATTGCTATCCGACGCGGGGTTCAGTGTGATTTCAGGAGGCGGCCCTGGCATTATGGAGGCTGCCAACAAAGGTGCATTCGCCGGTAAATCACCTAGTGTAGGCTTGAATATCGAATTGCCGCATGAGCAAAATAATAATCCGTATCAGGATGTCACGCAGAATTTTCAGCATTTCTTCATGCGTAAAGTTATGTTTGTTAAATATGCGAGCGCTTACGTGGTGATGCCTGGCGGATTTGGTACATTAGACGAGCTCATGGAAGCCATTACGCTGGTGCAAACAGGTAAAACGCTTAAAATACCGATTATCTTGGTGTGCGAGCCGTTCTGGCGTGGATTGATTGATTGGGTGAAGACAACATTGGTCGATGAAGAGATGATTTCGGTCGAAGATCTAGATCTGATTCAAATGATTGATGAGCCTGTAAAGATCGTAGAAGCCATCTTCAAACATTACGAAACGCGTGGATTCAAACTATCTGCAGCTGAAGAACGTGTACAGCTTTATTTGTAATGAATAACCTCACAATCTATGTAATTTGATAGAATGAATTCATATTCCAAGTCACGACTTGATTGTTAAAAAGAAAGTGTCAGGCTATGCGCAAAGACTACAAAGAAAAGAGCTGGAAAAACTTAAGGTCGCTATTGCTGGTTTCGTTAATTGTGCAATTACCTTTAAATTTGGTGACTCCATCAGTTGCTTTAGCCAAAGAACCACCTAAAAACTTGCAGCCGTTGGACGAGATTCCACCGCCCGCAATGAGCAAGGATGGTGATGGAGTAGATGAGCCGGAAATCACTATCATTAAGAAAAAAGGTGAGACCGTTGAGGAGTACCGCATTAATGGTCAGCTTTACATGATGAAAATCACACCAGCACATGGCGTGCCGTATTATCTGCATAAAGAAGACCAAGATGGCGGCTGGGTCAATTCTGGTCCTAATCCACCATTGGTGATTCCTAAATGGACGCTTTTCAGATTCTAATGTTGTTGATTTGAATTTTTGAGTTTAATTAAAGAGGGTATTGCACCCTCTTTAATTTTTACACCACTACCTATATTTCATTTATAAATTTTTAATTATGTCCGTATTTACCTCCGTCAGTGTTCAACAATTACAAGTTTGGCTTCAAGATTACGCAATAGGTGAACTTGTTGAATTAAAAGGTATTTCTTCGGGCATTACTAACACCAACTATTTCGTGACTACCAGTCAGAATAAGTATGTGTTAACTTTGTTTGAGCACAACACACTGGCTGAGTTACCTTACTTTATCGACCTCATGAGCCATCTGGCAACACATGGTGTGCCATGCCCGAAACCTATTCCTGATAAAGCCGGGGTGAGCCTGCATATGCTCAATGGCAAGCCTGCAACCTTGATTAGTTGCTTGAAAGGGCAAGATATTGAAGTACCTAACATCGCGCAGTGTGCTGAAGTGGGTGCCGTGCTGGCGCGCATGCATATCGCAGGCTTATTGTTCGATACGAGCGATAATCACCAAAGTCATCAAAACTCTCGTGGCGCTGAGTGGCGTATTAAAACTGCGCAGCTAGTCATGCCTCACCTAGCTAAAGACGATCAGCAGTTATTACAAAGTGAAGTGGAATTTCAAGCCAAGCTAGACTTAACGCAACTACCGATGGGTGTGATTCATGCCGATCTATTCCGCGATAACGTGTTGTTCGACGGTGATAAGATTGGTGGTCTGATCGATTTCTATTATGCCTGTCATGATGTGTTGGCTTATGATTTAGCGATTGCAGTCAATGATTGGTGCGTACAAGCCGATGGTAGTTTAGATAAACCTAGATTGGATGCGATGCTGCAAGCTTATCAAGCGGTAAGGCCGTTTAATCAAGCGGAGCAGGGCACCTGGCTTAGCTTATTGAGAATTGCTGCGCTGCGTTTTTGGTTATCGCGTTTGTATGATCAGATTTATCCGCAATCAGGTGAATTGACGCATTCAAAAGATCCGAATCACTTCAAAAAAATACTCAAATTACGTGCAAATCAACTGTAAAATCGACACAGAATTACGAATCAACGGGAGTACGCCATGGCACAAGATTTAGATAATAAGCCACTACAAGTTACATCATTACAAATCAAACAAGTGCCAGCTGCCAATGCATGGGCATGGACAGTGCGAGGCTTTGAACTATTCAAGGCCAACCCTGCCATGTGGATTATTTTGTTCGTGATTTACTTGGTAATTATGGTGCCAATTTCCTTAGTGCCTGTGATTGGCTCTGTGATGAGCACCTTATTGGCACCAGTATTTGCAGCCGGTTTGATGTGGGGTTGTAAGGCGGTGACACAACAGCAAGATTTGGAAATCAATCATCTATTTGCAGGCTTCAAGCAAAATACAGCGCAATTGATTGCGGTAGGCGGGTATTACATGGTGAGTTTACTCATCATCGCCGTATTTGTAGTGTTGTCTTTGGATAAAGAAACGGTTGAGGTGCTGATGAAAGGGCAAACCGTAAGCCCTGAGCAGGCAAGTGCCATGATGTTGCCCATTCTTATTGCTATGTTATTTCTGATGCCGGTACTGATGGCTTATTGGTTTGCACCGGTATTGGTTGGGTTAAATAACTTAACGGCGACCGAAGCGATGAAATTGAGTTTCATGGCTTGCTTGCAGAATATTCTGCCATTCTTGTTGTATGGCCTGATTTTTATGTTGTTAATAATCATCGCACTCATACCTTTTGGCTTGGGCTTATTGATCGTTGTGCCAGTGATGATGACAAGCTTGTATGCGAGTTATGTCGACATTTTCAATCTCACTCAGCCTGCGGACGCAGTATAAAATGAGGCGCTAAATTGGATTCAGTTTAGCGTACTCTAGCGCTAACCATTTTAAACCCTCACGTCCGAAATTCACTTGCACGCGCAGGTCATCCGCATTACCTTCATAACTCACTACCACGCCATTCCCAAATTTAGCATGTGCCACTTGCTGGCCTATCTTCCACGGCATGGCGTTCTTTTGATTGGCGCTATTGCCAGCACCCTGGTTGTTAGTAGCGTAGTTGCTTGAACCACTGCTTGCATAAGATTTAGGCGCAGGTTTTGAATTAAGGCGCTTCAATAGCTCATCTGGGATTTCATCCAGAAAGCGTGACGGAATACCGTAGCGCACTTGTCCATGCAGCATGCGGCTTTGAGCATGGCTCAGATACAAGCGTTGTCTGGCACGCGTTACAGCCACATACATCAGTCTTCGCTCTTCTTCCAAGCCATTGTTCTCATACAAGCTTTGCTCGTGTGGGCACAGGCCTTCTTCCAAACCGCTGATGAATACTGCCTTGAATTCTAAGCCTTTGGCGGCGTGTACCGTCATCAGTTGTAGCGCTTCACGCCCCACATCCGCTTGGTGTTCACCGGCTTCTAAACTTGCATGGCTTAAAAACTGCGTCAGTAGATCCTGTGGTGTTTCACCGTCTACATTATTGTGATTGCCGAAGTCCTGATTGGTGAAAGACACGGCTGCAGTGACTAACTCTTTCAAGTTCTCAATACGGTCTTCGCCTTCTTTGTCATTTTGGTAATGCGCGGTTAAACCGGAAAGTGTGGTGGCAAGTTCGGCCAATTCAGGCAGGCTAATGCCGTAGGCTTCGTCTATCATTTGGCGAATCAATGCGACAAAACCTTCAATACCTTTGCCGCCAACCTTACCGTTACCTACTTTATTGATAGCGGCCTGCCATAAGCTGCAATTGTCAGCGCGTGCGGCTTCTTGCAATTGTTCCAAGCTACGTGCGCCGATACCACGCGCGGGAAAATTGATGACCCTGAGCAAAGCAGTATCGTCGTTGGCGTTGGCAATCAAGCGCATGTACGCTAGTGCATGTTTGATCTCTGCGCGTTCAAAAAAGCGCAAACCGCCATAGACGCGGTAAGGCAAGTTCGCTGAGAATAGCGCGTGCTCCAATATACGAGATTGCGCATTAGAGCGGTAGAGCAGGGCAATATCACCTAACTCGGTGCCTTCTGCATGTAGCATCTTGATTTCATCGACGATGAACTGTGCTTCGTCATTGTCGTTATAGGCTTCATAGATGCGGACTGGTTCGCCTTTGCCGGCAGATGTCCAAAGGTTCTTGCCAAGACGATTCTTGTTGTGGCTGATGATGGCGTTGGCAGCATCCAGAATATTGCTGTGGGAGCGATAGTTCTCTTCCAGTTTGACGATGTGCTGAATCTGAAAGTCGGTTTCAAAATCACGCATATTACCCACACGTGCGCCGCGGAAGCCATAGATGGATTGGTCATCGTCGCCCACGGCGAACATGCAATTTTCTTTGCCGGCTAGCAGTTTCAACCATAGATACTGTAAGCGGTTGGTATCCTGAAACTCATCTACAAGAATGTATTTGAAGCGGGTTTGGTAATGCTGGCGGATGTGCGCATCACGCTCTAATAGTTCGTAGCAACGCAGTAATAGCTCGGCAAAATCAGCGACACCATCACGTTGACATTGTTTATCGTACTCTTCGAATATCTCACGAAGCTTTTGTGAGTGTGCATCGTATGCATCTACAGAGTGTGCACGCAAACCTTCTTCTTTGCAGCTATTAATGTAGCCCTGTACTTGCTTGGGCGGATACTTTTCGTCATCCACATTCATAGCTTTCATCAAACGTTTGATAGCTGAAAGCTGGTCGGCAGTATCTAAAATCTGGAAGCTGGCAGGTAGCATGGCTTCGCGATGGTGCGCGCGTAGCAAACGGTTGCATAAACCGTGGAAAGTGCCTACCCACATGCCGCGCGTGTTAATCGGCAACATACTGGTGAGGCGCGTCAGCATCTCTTTCGCGGCTTTGTTGGTAAAAGTAACCGCTAATAACCCGGTGGGGGATACTTGCCCAGTTTGAATCAACCATGCGATACGCGTAGTGAGTACGCGCGTTTTACCGCTACCGGCACCTGCTAGAATCAGCGCGGATTGATGCGGTAAGGTGACTGCTTCGAGTTGTTTGTTATTGAGGCCGGTGAGAAGAGAAGGTTGAATATCCATGCCTGTATTATCGCATGGCTAGCAGCTAAAAATAGACGGTCAAATCATGAATGTATGGAACTAATTATTATAAGCATTAGTCAGAATTACAGATGGCGCAAGTCATCTTTCCGCTTCTTTCCTCCCTGAGCGGAAGCCTTAGACTATGAGGCACTTTGACCCCGATTTAATCCCCTTAATCGGGGTTTTTTTTGCATTTTTTATATGAATTTAGTTCTGATTAGTCCGAATGGACTAATCAGAACTATTGCAAGAATTCTAATCCTATTGTTTTGGTTCGGCAATATTTTGTTACAAATCTAGATGCCCATCTGTGGGGCTGAAATTTAAATCACTAAAGTTGCCAATCGATAGGCGCTTGGCCATGCTTAATTAAGTATTGATTAATCGTAGAAAATTGATGGTTACCAAAAAAGCCGCGATGGGCGGATAGCGGCGATGGGTGCACGGATTTAAGCACCAAATGCCGTTGTTCATCAATCATATGGCCTTTTTTCTGAGCATAACTGCCCCATAGTACAAACACCAAACCTTCGCGATGCTTGTTTAGAGCCGCAATCGCTGCATCGGTAAAGCGCTCCCAACCTTTGCCTTGGTGCGCACCTGCCTTGGCTTGCTCCACCGTCAGCGTGGCGTTTAGCAATAATACCCCTTGGCCTGCCCACTTGGTTAAATCGCCATTGCGGCTCATGGTGATATTTAAATCCGCCGCGATTTCTTTAAAAATATTTTGCAATGAAGGCGGTAAAGCAACGCTATTGGGTACCGAAAAACTTAAACCATGTGCTTGGTTGGGGCCGTGGTAAGGGTCTTGCCCGATTATGACGACGCGCACCTGCTCAAATGGCGTGTGATTAAACGCATTAAAAATAAAAGAACTAGGCGGAAAAATGGTTTTGCCAGCAGCTTTTTCTTCTTTTAGAAAATGCCGTAACGCCTGCATATAAGGCTTATCAAGCTCATCGCCTATGACTGCCAACCATGAGGGGTGAAGTTGACCAGGTTTTTGTTCTGTCATATCGGAAAATAATGTTAGTTAATTGGTAGGAAATTAAGAGGGATTAAATCTTAACTAACTGAATTAGCTCG
The DNA here is from genome assembly GCA_035459705.1 of Methylotenera sp. Classification (GTDB taxonomy): domain Bacteria; phylum Pseudomonadota; class Gammaproteobacteria; order Burkholderiales; family Methylophilaceae; genus Methylotenera. The sequence continues at coordinate 9,796 of DATHXI010000073.1, forward strand.
GTAATGGAATAGAATTTACCATTAACTTTTCTATGTAGCATTGCATGACAGTTAGGGCAAACAGGTATTAAGTCTTTGGCGTAATCAATTTTGTAACTTTTGCCAATAGTATGAATAGGTGTTAGATGATGGACATGAATAAAATCTTTACCAAGTGCACCGTATGCCCGCTCAAAGTTAAATGAACATATTTTGCAAGAAAAACCATGAGCCTCTATGCATTTTGAGCGCGCTATAGAACTGCGCTCGTATTTATTAACAGATACCTGTTTTTTTAAGCCTTCAAAGATTTCTGAGCTTGTATCTAAAACCTCAGGAAAAAACTCATCATTTGCTGTGCTAAATATAGATGTAATGTAACTCTCAAGACTTTCATTTAATTTAATGGGGCCTTGTGGCGCTGCATTTAATCCGTTTTGTAGCAGTAATGGAAGAGATAGTTTTTCAGAATCCGCCTCCTCGATTAGTTTGAGGTTGAAGAATTTTCCATCAAGAGATTTCTCGTACTCTTCTGTATTAAGCCAATACTCTTTGTCGTCTCTTATTTGAGCTGAGTTTTTGTTTAATTCGGTGACTTTACATTTATACCTAATTTTTTTTGTTGGATTTGTACAATAAATATAAACAATGTCACCTAGGTTAAATTTAGCATTCCCTTGACGCCAATCTATTGAGCCATGATGAGCGAAAGAACTTGCATGGTCGTACATCTTGCCGTTAGCTGAAATTAACCAATTCATAATGTCACTTTATCTTATTAACCATGCTAGAGATGGGTAACCATCCTAATTGACACATTACTTTACGTCAAACAGCAATTGACAAAACAAAACCTCGCCGAAGCGAGGTTTTGTTTTGAATGCTAGTTACGGCATTCCAGCTTCAATTCGATGGTGAGGCTAGGCGGTGAAATCATTTGTGACGCAGACAGTACGTTAAGTACGGCAAGGTGCAAATGATGTAACCAACAACGCATCACCGAAGAAGTGAAGAGTAATTGCATCATCCCGCGCCATTTTTTAGATGGGCGGCAAGATGATGCAAATTCTAAGACTACATCATACCGCCCATGCCACCCATACCGCCCATATCACCACCCATTGCTGGGCCGTCATCTTTAGGTAATTCAGCAATCATGCAATCTGTAGTCAACATCAAGCCGGCCACTGAAGCTGCGTTTTGCAATGCAGAACGCGTTACTTTAGTTGGGTCAAGAATACCCATTTCAATCATGTCGCCGTAAGTTTCGTTAGCAGCGTTGTAACCGTAGTTGCCTTTTCCAGCTGCAACGTTGTTTACAACTACTGATGGCTCAACGCCAGCATTAGCAGTAATTTGACGCAATGGCTCTTCAACTGCGCGCAATACGATTTTGATACCAGCTTCTTGGTCTAAGTTGTCGCCTTTTACTTTAGCAATTGCATCACGAGCACGAATCAATGCTACGCCGCCGCCAGCAACAATACCTTCTTCAACCGCTGCGCGAGTTGCGTGTAATGCATCTTCAACACGTGCTTTTTTCTCTTTCATTTCGATTTCAGTTGTAGCGCCAACCTTGATCACTGCAACGCCGCCAGCTAATTTAGCTACGCGTTCTTGTAGTTTTTCACGGTCATAGTCGCTAGAAGCTTCTTCGATTTGAGTTTTGATTTGTGTGATACGTGATTTGATATTACCTTCGTTACCAGCACCATCAATGATGATCGTATTTTCTTTACCCACTTCGATACGTTTCGCTTGACCTAAATCTTCAAGTGTTACGTTTTCAAGTTTCAAGCCAACTTCTTCAGCAATCACTGTACCGCCAGTCAAGATAGCGATATCTTCCAACATGGCTTTACGGCGGTCACCGAAACCAGGTGCTTTAACAGCTGTAGTTTTCAAGATGCCACGGATATTGTTCACAACCAATGTTGCCAATGCTTCGCCATCGATATCTTCAGCGATGATCAATAGTGGACGACCTGATTTAGCAACTTGCTCTAATGTAGGTAATAAGTCACGGATGTTTGAGATTTTTTTGTCGTGCAATAACACGAATGGATTATCTAACAATGCAATTTGACGCTCTTGATTGTTGATGAAGTATGGA
>DATHXI010000074.1:0-5909 GCA_035459705.1 Methylotenera sp.
CTTCAATTTTCGCGCAGATGCACACCACTGGCGCATGTTCAGCTTTGCCTAGCGCCACTACTTTATCTAGCAGTGGGTTGTTTTCAAAACCAGCTTCATCTACGTTGGCTAAATACATCACGGGTTTGACCGTAATTAGGCACAACGGTTTAAGCAGCTGTAGTTCGTCAGCATCTAAGCCCAGCGTACGCACTGCTTTGGCTTCGTTTAAGCAAGGCAATACTTTTTCTAGCACTGCCATTAAAGCAATAGCGTCTTTGTCACCGGATTTCGCTTTCTTGCCCTCGCGCTGCATGGTTTTTTCTACTGTTTCCATGTCGGCAAGCGCTAGCTCGGTATTGATAACTTCAATGTCAGACAATGGGTCAATTTTGTTAGATACGTGAATGACGTTGGCATCTTCAAAACAGCGCACGACGTGTGCAATCGCGTCCGTTTCGCGGATGTTGGCTAAGAACTTATTGCCTAAGCCTTCACCTTTTGAAGCGCCCGCAACCAAGCCCGCGATGTCTACAAACTCTACAATCGCCGGTTGCACCTTTTGTGGCTTCACGATATCAATCAACGGTTGTAAGCGTGGGTCAGGTACTTCCACGATGCCGACGTTAGGCTCAATGGTGCAGAATGGATAGTTCTCAGCCGCGATACCAGCTTTGGTTATCGCATTGAATAAGGTAGATTTCCCTACATTGGGTAAGCCAACAATTCCGCACTTCATATCTTTTCCAATCTGTCTTTTAAACGATTACTGTGTTGGCTGCGTCTTCATTGCCTCGCCGTACTTGATGTACTGTCTTCGGCACTTCATCCTTGCCGCCTTGTACTCGTCTAAAATACAGGTGGAAAAGCAGCACTTATAATTAAATTAGTGTGTCGTTACGTTATTTCTTAGTGTGCAATTTCAACATTGCAGTTTCAAAGTCGCCGTTTAACAGATGCGGCACTACTTGTATGCTCTCATCAATACAATTATTGATAGCAGTTTGTTCATCTTTTGTTGGGGCTTTTAATACGAAGTTGATGACTTCGTTGCGATCACCCGGGTGACCAATACCTAAGCGCAAGCGCCAGAAATCAGGTGTGCCAAGCGCCGCAGCAATATCTTTTAAGCCATTGTGACCACCATGACCGCCACCTTTTTTAAGTTTAACGGTATCTGGTGGTAAATCTAATTCATCATGAATCACTAAGATCTGCTCAGGCAGAATCTTGTAATAGTTTGCCAAGGCCGCAACTGCTTTGCCGCTGGCGTTCATGTAGGTGGTTGGTTTGAGTAACCAGGTATCTGCTGTTGGGTTCAGTTTCCCGGCGATGCCAAAAAATTTACTGTCTAGCGCTGGCTTGCTATTGGTTGAGGCGGCTAGTTGATCTAGCCACCAAAAGCCGGCGTTGTGGCGCGTGGCTTCATATTTGTCGCCAGGGTTACCGAGACCAACTAATAGTTTAATAGTCATGCGCTAGTGTAAATAAAAAACGCGCACTTTATGATAAAAGCGCGCGTTATTTTTCATGCAACTAAACTTAAGCTTCTGGTGTAGCTGCCGATGCTTCTGCTGCGTCAGCTGCAACTGCAGCATCTGCCGCGTCATCAGCAACACTGCCGCGTGTTTTAGCAATCGCTGCAACTGCTGCATCGTTAGCATGCGCTAATTGAACGAACTCAACACCTTTAGGCAATTTAACTTGTGAAAGATGTAGAGATTGACCAATTTCAAGGCCAGCTACGTCAACTTCAATGAACTCTGGCAAATCTTTTGCCAAGCAGCTTACGTCAGCTTCAGTCATGATGTGTGCCACGATACCGCCGCCTAATTTAACGCCTGGAGCGATTTCAGCATTGATGAAGTGGAAAGGCACTTTAACGTGGATTTTCTCAGTTGCACTAACACGTTGAAAGTCAATGTGTTGGATTGTGTTGCGTACTGGGTGCATTTGGAAGTCACGTAATAATACGTTTTCTTTTTTACCATCTAAGTTAAGACTTAGAATTGAAGCGTGGAAAGCTTCGTGGCGGAATTGTAAGAACAATTCTTTGTGGTTGATTTCAACTGGCACAGCTTCTTTGCCACCACCGTATACTACGCCTGGCACAGTGCCAGCACGACGAAGACGGCGGCTCGCACCCGTACCTTTTGCGTCACGTTTTACTGCATTGATTTCGATATTCATTTTACTACTCCTAAATTTACTACTAAGCTTAATTACTACAGCCTTACTGCACTAAAATCTGCACACCGCGACCAGTATGCAGGGTTAAAAACTTTTAAATAATTCTGATAAATCGACAGCAACTAGGCGTTGAGCCAAAGACAGTACGAGTAGTACGGCAAGGCGAAAACAACGAAGTTAGTGTTGGTTTAGCAAATTATTAGTCCATAAATAGTGAGGATACTGAGTCCTCACAACTAATTCTACGTATCGTTTCAGCTAACAATTCAGCCGCACTTAAGTGGCGAATCTTTGAACAGTTAGCAGATTCTGGGCCTAGTGGAATCGTGTTGGTTACCACCAACTCATCTAGCTCAGAGTTCATGATACGTTCCGCTGCGCCACCAGATAACACTGGGTGGGTAGCGTAGGCCAATACTTTTTTGGCACCATGTTTTTTCAATGCTGCGGCAGCTTCACACAGCGTATTTGCTGTATCTACCATGTCATCCATAATCACGCAGGTACGGCCAGCAACATCACCAATGATGTTCATGACTTTAGCGACGTTTGGTTTTGGACGACGTTTGTCGATAATCGCCAAGTCTGAGCTTAGTTGTTTAGCACATGCACGGGCACGCACTACGCCACCTACGTCAGGTGAAACTACGACTAAGTTCTCATAGTTTTGGCGCCATAAGTCAGCCAGTAAAATCGGTGTAGCGTAAATATTATCTACAGGTATATCAAAGAAACCTTGGATTTGGTCAGAGTGCAAATCCATCGTTAGTAAGCGGTTCACGCCTACACCAGTCAACATGTTAGCTACTACTTTAGCGGTAATGGCTACACGGGCAGAGCGCGGACGACGATCTTGACGTGAGTAACCAAAGTAAGGAATCGCAGCAGTAATACGCGCAGCAGACGAACGACGTAGCGCATCTACCATCACCATGACTTCCATGAGGCTGTCATTAGTAGGGTGGCTAGTGGATTGCAAAACGAAAACATCGCGACCGCGTACGTTTTCAAGCAACTCAACCATGATCTCGCCATCGCTGAATCGGCCTACATCTGCACGACCAAGTTCAATGCCTAAGTGGTTCGCTACTTCTTGAGCGAGGACTGGATTGGCATTGCCTGTAAAGACCATCATGTTGCCGCTAGACACCATTTGATTTCCTATCGTGCTGGTTTCTGATTTACTGCCAACGCCCAATTACAAGGCGTACTAAAAATAAAAGCGCGTAAATCAATAATCTACACGCTTGTCTATTTCAACTGATGCAGACTTTTGTCTACATTTAAATTCTTGGCTGGGGAGGAAGGATTCGAACCTTCGCATGCCGGAATCAAAATCCGGTGCCTTAACCAGCTTGGCGACTCCCCAATATCTTCATCAGCCTATTCAAATACTAAATTCGAATAAAGGGTGCTGATTTAACCCTTTTGCAATAAAACCATCCATCTCTTTTGGTTTTTGATTGCATATTTCTACTGCGGTTTCCTTATTGGCTACTTCTAAAAATACTGAAGCGCCTGAACCGCTCATTCTTGCATCACCAAATTGTTTAAGCCATGTTAGACACGCTGAAACTGCCGGATAATCACAACAAACGATTTTTTCGAGATGATTTGTAAACTCAGTACTTACATTACCAGTTGCTGAATTAGTCATCCCTGAAAAGCCCGACATTGTCTTAGGAATCGCATTTTTTGTCAATTGCTTATTGGCAAATATTTGCGCTGTTGAGACATGTATATTTGGATTCAGCACAACATAGTAGGCTGGTTTGAGATTTATGCTTTGCAATTGCTCACCAACACCCTCTGCCCATGCATTGCTGCCATAGATAAAGAAGGGCACATCAGCACCTAATTGTAAGCCCAGTGCCTGCAATTCTTCACGGGGGAGATTTAGTTGCCATAAGCGATTTAAGGCGAGTAGTACAGTTGCGGCGTCTGAGCTGCCGCCGCCTAAGCCGCCGCCCATGGGGATGCGCTTTTCAACCGCCATCTCTACCCCAAGCTGACATTGTGTATGTTGTTGTAATAGTGTGGCGGCTCGCACGCATAGGTCTTGGGCTTCCGGCACATTCGCCACTTGATTAACACGTTTGATTGCTTTGCCAGTTGTTGGTTTGAGATAAATCGTATCGTAGAAATCCAGTAAGCGAAACACGGTCTGTAGCAAGTGGTAACCATCTGCGCGCTGGCCAGTAATGTGCAGAAATAAATTGATCTTTGCAGGCGCGAGGTAGGCTTGAAAGCCTTGTGTGAGGTAATCGGTAGTTGCTGTGTTAGTCATTACTATTTTTAGGGCGTGACGCTGAATCTATTTTCTACAATCAGTTTGATGTTGACCTTAGGGCTACGTAAATACACTTTATTAGGAAGTTGCTTACCCTCGAAAGCCACGTAGTCGGCATACTCTATATCCCAACCGTCCTGCACCAATCGGGTAATTTGACCTGCGTCATCCCAAGCGATGCTATCTATTGGACTGCTGTTCGGGCGACCCAAAGACCAGTCCGCAAGCCCGGTCAGTGGAAGCTTCCAGCCTAGGGCTTTTTGTGTCAGTGATTCAGCGTCTGCTGCTGTAACGCTATTGCCTTTAGCATCCTCCAGTGTCACGGAAGCTGGCGTTTTTTTGATGTTGGCGATTTGGCCGCCTAGCGGTGAATACAAGGCGATGTCATCTTGAGCCAGTGCGTGCTGCCATTGCATGCCGCCCGAAAAGCCTTTGCCTTCTGTTTGTACGCCGATGCGACCTTTAAGTGAGAATGCCTGAATGGTGGAAATAAGTTTTAAATGTTGTTGATGCGAGCTGAGTGCCGCAACGTTTTCAACTGGTTTGGATGCAGGTACGCTGACACAGCCTTGTATCAGCGCAATCAAGCAAACTGAGATAGCAAAGCGGGCTAGGACAACTAGACGAGTTAGATGCATGCTGGAAAGAAAAGCTAATCTTAAGATTTGAATTTATTGGCTGCGATTAGCAATACTTCATTATCTGGATTAGCGATTAGAGCCTCTTGCCAAATCTTTTTAGCTTCTTCATGTTGACCTTTTTGCCAAAGCACTTCACCCAAATGCGCTGCAATTTCAGGGTCAGGGTTCACCTTGTAAGCCTGTTGCAGATAGGTGATTGCCTTGTCCAGGTTGCCTTTACGGTAATGCACCCAACCAAGACTATCCAACATGTAGTGGTCGTTTGGTGAAATAGATAAAGCTTTTTCAATTAGCTTGAGCGCCTCATCCAGCTTGATATTGCGATCTGCAAATGAATAACCGAGTGCGTTGTAAGCTGCCGCAAAATCAGGTTTGGCTGCAATTGCTTTGCGTAGTTCGGATTCCATAAGATCAAGCTTTTTAATGCGCTCCGCGGCAAGCGCGTAGTCGTAAACCAACTCAGGCGTATTAGGCAAGTTTCTTATTGCTTTATCAAGCAGATCAAAAGACTCTTGATTTCGTTTAGCTTTAGCCAGTAAAGCCGCTTGTGATTGAATCACGATGATTTGTTGTTCGGTATTGAGGTCTTCCAGCGCATCCAGTTTTTCGATTGCTTTATCGGTCGATTGCGCGCGTGCAATGACATTGGCCAAATTCAGTTGTGCTTCCAGATAGCGCTGGCCGGGCTCAACTTTGTTGTACCAATTGATTGCAGCGATGTCCAGATTTCGTTTTTCAGCCGTTTGTGCGAGATAGATATAAATTTGATCTACATCTTTAAACCCCAGTTTGAGTGCTTGCTCAAAATA
>DATHXI010000075.1:0-12750 GCA_035459705.1 Methylotenera sp.
CATCTAGACCGTGGCTATGAAAACTTGGAAGCAAAATTGAACGCACTAGGTGCGAACGTAAAACGCGTTAGTTAGAAAAATAAAGTAAAAAATATGATTACGATTGCACTTTCAAAAGGCAGAATCTTTGAAGAAACCACACCGTTATTGGCTGCGGCAGGGATTCATGCGCTTGAAGACCCGGAATTTTCTCGCAAGCTAATATTGGCGACCAATCGTGATGATGTGCGCTTGATAATTGTCCGTGCGACCGATGTGCCGACCTATGTGCAATACGGCGCGGCTGACTTAGGCATTGCCGGTAAAGACGTGCTGGACGAGCATGGTGGTGAAGGTCTGTATCAACCGATTGATCTGCAAATTGCTAAATGCAAGATGATGGTGGCGGTACGTGAGGACTTTGACTACTTTGGTTCGATTCGTAGCGGTGCCCGTTTGAAGGTAGTTACCAAGTATGTCAAAACTGCACGAGAGCACTTTGCCGCTAAGGGCATGCATGTCGATCTCATCAAGCTCTACGGCTCCATGGAGTTAGGCCCATTGGTTGGGCTGGCAGACGTGATTGTCGATTTGGTCAGTACCGGCGGGACTTTACGCGCGAATAACCTTAAGGCTGTAGAAGAGGTCGGTGATATCAGTTCGCGCTTAGTAGTGAATCAGGCCTCACTCAAGCTCAACCGAGCAAAACTGCAGCCAATTATGGATGCGTTTTCCTCAGCCATAAAAAAATAATCCCAGCAAAAATAATTTAAGTAAAAAGTAATTATGAAGATTAGACGTTTTTCTACTGCCGACAGTGATTTCGATGACAAGCTAAAAGCTTTGCTCGCTTTTGAAACTGCGCAGGACGACAGCATTGATGTAGTCGTGGCGAATATTTTAAAAGATGTAAAAAATCGTGGCGATGCTGCGGTGCTGGAATACACCAATCGTTTTGATAAAACCAATGCGACCAAGTTAGGTGAGCTTGAGATTGGAAAGGCGGAACTTACAGCAGCTTTGCATGGCCTGCCAGAAAACCAGCGTGAGGCTTTGCAAGCAGCGGCTGACCGTGTACGTAACTACCATGAAAAACAAGTCATGGCTTCTTGGACTTACACTGAGGAAGATGGCACCTTATTGGGTCAGCAAGTTACCTCATTAGATCGTGTTGGCTTGTACGTACCGGGCGGCAAAGCGGCTTATCCATCTTCGGTGCTCATGAACGCAATTCCAGCCAAAGTGGCAGGAGTGCAAGAGTTGATTATGGTAGTGCCAACGCCAAACGGCGAGAAAAATGCCTTGGTGTTAGCTGCGGCAGCCATTGCGGGTGTAGACCGTGTGTTCTGTATTGGCGGCGCACAGGCAGTAGGTGCGTTGGCTTACGGCACTGAAACTGTCCCACAAGTTGATAAAATCGTAGGCCCGGGTAATGCCTATGTGGCTGCTGCTAAACGCCGTGTATTCGGCGTGGTGGGTATCGATATGGTGGCAGGACCTTCTGAGATATTGGTGATTTGCGATGGCAAAACCAACCCAGATTGGGTGGCGATGGATTTATTTAGCCAAGCTGAGCATGATGAATTAGCACAGGCTATTCTGTTAAGCCCTGACGCAGCGTTTTTAGATAAAGTAAGCGCTAGTATTCAGAAGCTGGTAGAAGAAATGCCGCGTAAAGACATTATTAGCACTTCGTTCCAAGACCGTGGTGCGTTGATTCAAGTACGCGATATGGATGAAGCTGCCGAGATTAGTAACTACATTGCGCCAGAACACTTAGAGCTTTCTATGGATGAGCCGTTGGCTTTCAGCAAGAAAATCAAACACGCGGGTGCTATTTTCATGGGGCGTGATACTTGTGAAGCGCTCGGTGACTATTGCGCAGGCCCTAACCACGTATTGCCGACTTCGCGTACGGCAAGGTTCTCTTCGCCGCTTGGCGTTTATGATTTCCAGAAACGTTCTAGCTTGATTATGGTGTCACCAGAAGGTGCGCAAAAATTAGGTAAGATTGCCTCTACTTTAGCGCATGGTGAAGGTCTGACAGCCCATGCAAGATCAGCAGAGTATCGGTTGAAATAATGAGTCAATACTGGAGTAATGTCGTACATAAGCTAACTCCTTATGTACCGGGTGAGCAACCCAAGCTGAGTAATCTCGTTAAGCTTAATACCAACGAAAACCCGTATGGTCCTAGTCCTAAGGTGATTGAAGCCATTAAGCTAGAAGCGACAGATGCGTTGCGTTTGTATCCAGACCCTAATTCAGATGCATTAAAAACCGCAATTGCACAAACTCACGGCTTAAATCCTAATCAGGTCTTTGTCGGTAATGGCTCGGACGAAGTGTTGGCGCATGCGTTTCAGGCTTTGCTTAAGCATGATAAACCACTCTTGTTTCCGGATATCACTTATAGCTTCTACCCAGTGTATAGCGCCTTGTACGATATTGAATATCAAGCCATCCCGCTTACCGAGACATTCGAAATTGATGTGGAAGATTATATGCAAGCCAATGGCGGCATTATCTTTCCTAACCCGAATGCACCTACAGGCATACCGCTGGCTTTGGATAAAATAGAGCGGCTGCTACAAAAGAATATGCAGTCCGTGGTGGTGGTTGACGAGGCTTATGTGGATTTCGGTGCTGAATCTGCAGTGAGTTTGATTAATCAATATCCGAATCTTTTAGTGACGCATACCTTGTCTAAGGCCCGTTCGTTAGCCGGTTTGCGGGTTGGTTATGCTTTAGGTAACTCGGTATTGATCGAAGCGCTAATGCGTGTGAAAGATAGCTTTAATTCATATCCAATGGATCGCCTTGCCTCTGCAGGGGCTATTGCTGCGATGCAAGATGTTGAGTATTTTGAAAGAACTTGCCAGCAGGTAATCGCAACGCGTGAGAGTCTGGTGAAAGATTTAACTGGTTTAGGGTTTGAAGTATTGCCATCGGCTGCAAATTTCATATTTGCCAAGCATCACAGCATGCAAGGCGCGGAGCTGACTGCGCAATTACGTGATAAAAGTATCATTGTGCGCCATTTCAAGTCACCTAGTCGTATCTCACCGTATTTGCGTATTACGATTGGTACGGATGAGCAATCAAAACTACTAATAGATGCACTTAAGGAGATTTTGCAAAAAATCGGCTGATTTTTTAGCTTAATTACTCATTAATCGTGTTCTAGCGATTAATGCAGCAGAATTTATAAAGAAATCATTGAAATAAGCACGAAAAGTTTGAAATTCCACGCAAACTACGGTTATTATTACGAAATGTGCGTTTTGTGCACAATATAAAAACCTGTGGTTAATAAAACCATTTTAATTCGTATTTTTAATCTTAAGTAAATCATAGTCTGGTTTGCTTTTAGTTGGAGGATGTATCGTGGCACAAACCCAAATGGCATTAGATTCATTAGATTTCGACGCAACAGTTGCTTTAGCAACTAAAGTTGCTCCGCACGTGGACATTCTTGAAATTGGTACACCGTGCATTAAGCACAATGGTATCAAATTACTGGAAGTGTTACGCGCTAAATTCCCAAAAAATAAAATCTTAGTTGACCTGAAAACAATGGATGCTGGCTTCTACGAAGCTGAGCCATTCTACAAAGCTGGTGCTGACATTTGTACAGTATTAGGCACTGCTGATTTAGGTACTATCAAAGGTGTAATTGACGTTGCTAACAAATACGGCAAAAAAGCTCAAGTTGACTTAATCAACGTAACTGACAAAAAAACACGTACACAAGAAGTTGCTAAATTAGGTGCACATATCATTGGCGTGCACACTGGTTTAGACCAACAAGCTGCTGGTCAAACACCATTCAACGACTTAGGTATGGTTGCTGGTCTTGGCTTAAATGTTGAGATTTCAGTTGCTGGTGGCGTTAAAGCTGCTACAACACAACAAGTTAAAGATGCTGGCGCAACAATTATTGTTGCTGGTGCTGCTATCTACGGCGCTGCTGACCCAGCTGCTGCTGCTGCTGAAATCAGTGCAATTGCACACGGTGGTTCAGCAAGTGCTGGTGGTGCTAAGAAATTCTTACCATGGATCATTGGCGCTATCGTATTAGTAGTATTGTTCACAGTACTTAACAAAAAACCAGCTGAAGAAGCTGCTGCTCCAGTGGAAGCTGCTCCAGCAGCTGAAGTTGCACCAGAAGCTGCTCCTGCAGAAGTGGCGCCAGCTGCTGAAGCTCCAGCTGCAACAGAAGAAGCACCTGCTGCTGCACAATAATTAATATCTTAAATCATGGTCATTATCCGATTTAAGATAATGACCAAATGTAAGATAAGTAGTTAGCGGTAGCTAATGAACATGAAGCCTAGTAAAGACTCGTTTGATATCTTGCTAGGCTTTATGCTTTTTTTAGATGATTGGTCTGCCATGTTTTAGACTGATATTGTCTGCTTTAGGTTAAAATAGCTTTATTAAATTTAGTTCACAATTTTTTCGACATTCAAGTGATTCAATATGCGCTCCGCTGAAGTGGTAAGAAATACCCTAGAAACCCAAATTACTGTTTCCATCAATCTGGATGGTACTGGTGTTTCCAAATTCAACACAGGCTTGGGGTTTCTAGACCACATGCTGGACCAGATTGCCCGTCATGGCATGATGGATATTGCTGTTGATGCTAAAGGTGATTTACACATTGATGCGCATCACACAGTAGAAGATATCGGTATTACATTAGGTCAGGCATTCGCAAAGGCTGTTGGTGACAAAAAAGGTATTCGCCGCTATGGGCATGCTTACGTGCCTTTGGACGAGGCCTTGTCTCGCGTGGTGTTGGATATTTCAGGTAGACCAGGCTTAGAGTTTGGTTGTGTATTCACGCGCGCGGCGATTGGTGAGTTTGATGTGGATTTGGTGCACGAGTTTTTTCAAGGCTTCGTTAATCACGCCAATGTCACATTGCATATCGATAATTTAAAAGGCCACAATGCTCACCATCAAGCAGAAACGATCTTTAAGGCATTTGGCCGTGCATTGCGCGTGGCGGTAGAGCTTGATTCGCGGATGGCAGGTATTATGCCGTCTACAAAAGGTAGTCTATAACTTTATCGTTATTCTTGATAAAACGGCATTAATAAGTAGCGCCCATAAAACACCACGTAAAACAGCATGAGTAAAATAGATATAGCGGTCGTCGATTACGGCATGGGCAATTTGCGCTCAGTGTCCAAGGCATTAGAGCATGTCGCCCCTACGAAAAATGTACTGGTTACTAGTAGTCCAGAAGATGTTGCTAAGGCGGAGCGCGTGGTGTTCCCTGGTCAGGGCGCGATGCCAGATTGTATCCGAGAGCTAGATGCACGTGGCCTGCGTGAGGCAGTGTTACAAGCGGCACAACATAAACCATTTTTAGGGATATGTATTGGCTTGCAAATGTTATTCGAGCAATCCGAGGAAGGCAATGTTGCGGGTTTAGGGCTGCTCAAAGGTAGTGTCAAACGCTTCGCTGCAGCTGATATGAAGGATAGCCACGGTGACAAGCTTAAAGTGCCGCATATGGGCTGGAACCAAGTCTATCAAACACAGGCTGCGCAATCGCAGCCCCATGCTTTATGGCAAGGTATAGAAGACAGTGCGCGCTTTTATTACGTGCATAGCTATTATGTGCAGCCTGATGATGCCTCGATAGTTTCAGGGTTTAGTGAATATCCTCAACGTTTTACGAGTGCGATCGCAACCGATAACTTATTCGCTGTGCAGTTTCACCCGGAAAAGAGTGCGAATGCAGGTTTGCAATTACTAAGTAATTTCGTAAACTGGGCACCATAACTATAATGTGCGTTGAACTGAATGCTGTTCAAATTCATTCCGCACTTTTTATAACTAACTTTTTGTTCTATATATAAAAAATTTAAATATGTTAATTATTCCAGCAATTGATCTTAAAGACGGTCACTGTGTCAGACTTAAACAAGGTTTAATGGAGGAATCCACGGTCTTCTCTGAAGACCCAGGTGCAATGGCGCGCCATTGGGTAGACCGTGGCGGCAAGCGCTTACATCTGGTGGATTTGAATGGTGCCTTTGCCGGTAAGCCTGTCAATGAAGCTGCGATTAAGGCTATCGTGAGTGCTGTGGGCGGTGATATTCCTATTCAATTAGGCGGTGGTATTCGTGATTTAGACACCATTGAGCGTTATTTGGATAGCGGCATTGGTTATGTAATTATCGGTACGGCGGCGGTGAAAAACCCTGGCTTCTTGCATGAAGCTTGCTACGCATTCCCAGGCCAGATCATGGTGGGTTTAGATGCTAAAGATGGCAAGGTGGCTGTAGATGGCTGGTCTAAATTAACTGGCCATGACGTCATTGACTTGGCTAAGAAGTTTGAAGACTATGGTGTGAACTCAATTGTTTATACTGATATTGGCCGCGATGGTATGTTGACTGGCGTGAATATAGAGGCGACCGTGGCGTTGGCACAGGCGCTGACTATTCCCGTGATTGCCTCAGGTGGTGTCACCAACCTGGATGATGTCAGAAGACTGTGCGCAGTAGCTGATGAGGGCATTATTGGTACGATTACTGGACGTGCTATCTATGAAGGCACGCTGGATTTTACAGCCGCACAAAAATTAGCAGACGAATTAAATGGCAAATGTTAGCTAAACGAATTATTCCATGCCTTGATGTGACTGATGGTCGCGTTGTCAAAGGTATTAACTTTTTAGAGTTGCGTGACGCGGGTGACCCAGTGGAAATTGCACGCCGTTATGATGAGCAAGGCGCCGATGAGCTCACATTCTTGGACATTACCGCAAGTTCTGACAACCGAGGCTTGATATTACATATTATTGAGCAAGTGGCATCGCAAGTGTTTATTCCTTTAACGGTAGGCGGTGGTGTACGCGAGGTTGAAGATGTGCGACGCTTGCTTAATGCAGGTGCAGACAAAGTCAGTATCAACACCACAGCGGTACTCAATCCACAGATGGTGGCAGATGCGGCTAGCCGCTTTGGTTCACAGTGTATTGTGGTAGCAATTGACGCTAAAAAGGTAGACAATCAGCCTCATCAATGGGAAGTATTCACGCATGGTGGCCGTAAAGCTACTGGTTTAGATGCCGTGAAATGGGCAGAGTATATGGCAAGCCTTGGTGCAGGTGAGTTGCTAGTGACTAGCATGGATCGGGATGGGACTAAAATTGGATTTAATAATCCATTGAATCGTGCCATCTCTGACGCGGTAGATGTGCCGATTATTGCCTCTGGTGGCGTTGGTAATTTGCAACATTTGGTGGATGGCGTTAAAGAAGGTGGAGCCGATGCCGTGCTTGCCGCTAGTATCTTCCATTATGGCGAATACACGGTGAAGCAAGCTAAAGAATATATGCAACAACATGGTTTAGAAGTACGACTATGAGTTGGCTTGATGAAGTGAATTGGGATGCTAATGGCTTAGTGCCTGTCATTGCGCAAGAGCATGACACGGGACGTGTGTTGATGTTCGCCTGGATGAACCGCGAGGCTCTGCAATTAACCTACGACACCAAACAAGCGGTATATTGGTCACGCTCCCGCAACAAATTATGGCGTAAAGGTGAAGAGTCAGGCCATGTGCAGCATGTGCACGAAATTAGGCTGGACTGTGATGAAGATGTGATTCTTATCAGGGTTGAGCAGGTAGGCGGCATTGCTTGTCATACAGGCAGACATAATTGTTTTTTCAAGAAGTTAGATAATGGTAATTGGCTGATAGATCAGCCTGTGATTAAGAATCCGGACGAAATCTACCATACAGAGAAGCAACAGCATGAGTGATATATTAGACCGCTTAAGTGAGTTATTGGAACAGCGTAAGAGTGCTGATCCGCAGTCATCCTACGTGGCTAAGCTCTATGCTAAAGGCATGGATAGCATATTGAAAAAAGTGGGTGAAGAGGCCACTGAAACCATTATTGCAGCCAAAGACGGTAATAAAGAGCATCTTATATACGAGACGGCAGACTTGTGGTTTCATACGCTAGTGATGTTGGCACAAGCGGGATTAAAGCCGCAAGATGTGCTGGATGAATTGGCAAGACGTGAGGGACTTTCAGGTATTGATGAAAAAGCTTCTAGAGTGGAAAAATAAGAGCAGACACCATGAGCGCAGACTGTATTTTTTGTAAGATTGTGGCTGGCAGTATTCCCGCAAAAAAAATCTTTGAGGATGATGATGTCATAGTGTTTAACGACATTAAGCCAATTAATCCAGTCCACTTTTTGATTGTGCCAAAACTACATGTAGAAAGCTTAGCAAGTTGCGAAGTGCAACATCAATCATTGTTAGGTAAGATGCTGCTATTAGCACCCAAACTTGCTAAAGAACAAGGTTTGGCTGGCTTCCGCACCATGATCAATACTGGTCGAGAAGGCGGGCAGGAAGTGTTTCATATTCATTTGCATGTGTACGGAGGTGGCGACAAGCTACCTAAACTTTAATAGCGGTACGTCAGGAAGCACTATATTTTAGGAGAATCAGTATGGGTTCATTTAGTATTTGGCATTGGTTGATTGTATTACTAGTTGTTGTGTTGATATTTGGCACTAAAAAGTTGCGTAACATGGGCAGCGATGTTGGTGGGGCGGTAAAGAACTTTAAAGACGCTATGGGTGATGAAAAAGTCAATCCAACCACAGATAAAGCTGCTCAAAATCTAAATACGATTAAAAGTGATACTACGCAACTGATTGAAGCTGAAGTGGTTGAAGTGCCCGCACCTAAGGCAGCACCTAAAAAGAAAGTGGCTGCTAAAAAACCAGCAGCGGCAAAACCTAAAGCCGCCGCCGCAAAGCCTAAAGCTACAGCTGCTAAAAAACCAGCAGCAAAACCTAAAGCGGCTACTGCGGCTAAGGCAAAATAATATTTTGATCAGAGCTTAAAGTGTTTGATGTTGCCTTCTCTGAGCTTTTAGTAATCGCCGTTGTGGCACTGATTGTGATTGGTCCTGAACGGTTGCCTAAAGTGGCGCGCACGCTTGGGGCGCTTACTGGGCGCATGCAAAGATATGTGGCGCAAGTTAAGGAAGAAGTGAATCGCGAGGTACGCTTTCAGGAGTTGCAACAACTTCAGCAAGAGATTCAAGAAACTTCTACTAAAACGCAAGCCAAGTTACAACAGCAGGCAGACACACTCACGCAAGATATACGCGATATTGATACTGTGATTAAAGAGCATGAAGCCGCAGATGCAAAAGCGGTTAAACCACCTCCACATCAAGAGTAAGTACATCTTAAGAATAAACACATAAGTGACACCCACCGACAATTTCATTTCTCATCTTATTGAACTACGCGATCGTTTACTGCGTATCGTGATTGGGTTCGCTATGGTCTTTATCGCATTCTTCCCATTTGCCAATAAAATTTACGCGCTATTGGCACAGCCACTTTTAGGTGAATTACCTGCCGGTGGACAGATGATTGCTACCGCAGTGACCACGCCATTCTTTGTTCCAATGAAGGTTGCCATGATGGCAGCCTTTATCGTTTCCTTACCACATACCTTGTATCAAGTATGGGCATTTGTGGCGCCTGGACTCTATGCGCATGAGAAGAAATTCATGATCCCCATGATCGTCGCCAGTAGCCTGTTATTTTTAGCGGGTATGGCATTCGCCTATTTCTTGGTATTTCCAGTGATTTTTGGGTTTATCGTAGGTACTGCCCCAGAAGGGGTAGCGGTTATGACGGACATCGGTAATTATTTGGATTTTGTGATGACCTTATTCTTTGCATTTGGCTTGGCGTTTGAAGTGCCGATTGCAGTGGTAATGGCGGTGCGTTTTGGTTGGGTTACCAGACAAGCATTACAAGAAGCGCGCGGTTATGTGATTGTGGGCGCATTTATCATTGGTGCGATATTTACACCACCCGATATCATTTCCCAGTTCATGCTGGCGGTGCCAATGTGGCTGTTGTATGAACTCGGTATCATTGTTTCAAAATTCACACAAAAAACCGAACCGACTATTCTGCCGCCTACTTAGACTTAGTTGTGGGTTGTGGGCGGAATCTGCATTCCGGTTGCGTTTATTCTTTAGTGACTATCGGTTTTGGTCTTTTTCCAATCACGATAGGTATGCTGACAATTTTCTCGGCACGGGCAATCTTCAGCGTCGCTTTTTGATTGGGCTTCAAGACCGCGATCAGATTCAGCATGCTACCGCTGTCAGAGACGGGTTTGCCTTCAATTTCCAGCAATATGTCACCCGCACGCAAGCCTGCTCTGGCGGCAGGGCTGTTATGTAATACACCTGCTATCAATGATCCGCCTTGAGATTGGCTAAGTTTGAAGGATTCAGCTAGCTCAGGGGTGATGTCTTGTGCTTCAATCCCAATCCAGCCGCGTATGACGCTACCCTGTGTAATGATTTGTTCCATCACTTGGCGTGCCAATGTGGCAGGGATAGCAAAGCCAATACCCATAGAACCACCACTGCGTGAGTAGATCGCGCTATTGACACCAACTAAATTACCCTCGGCATCAATCAATGCGCCACCAGAGTTACCTGGATTAATTGAAGCGTCAGTTTGGATGAAGTTTTCATAGGTATTGATACCCAAATGATTGCGCCCTAACGCACTCACAATACCTTGTGTTACGGTTTGACCTACACCAAATGGATTGCCAATCGCCAACACCACGTCGCCTACACTCAGTGTGTCTGAGCTGGCAAAGGTAATAGCAGGTAAATTCTCAGCATCTACTTTAATCAAGGCTAAATCAGTGTCTGGATCGGTACCCACTACCTTAGCTGACATTTTTCTGCCATCTGAAAGTGCAATCTCGATTTCATCGGCAGTTGCAACGACATGGTTATTGGTAATTATCAAGCCTTGCGCACTTACGATTACTCCTGAACCCAAGCTATTATCAGGTTGAGGCGGGTTATCCAACTCATCGAGTTGCTCACCAAAGAATTCGCGGAATGCAGGATCGTCTAAATATTTTTGATGTGGGTTTACAGCAACTTTCTGGCTAGTAAAGATATTGACGACAGCAGGCATGGCTTTTTTGGCAGCCTGACTGTATGAACCAGCCAAGCTAGGTTTGACACTTGACTCAACCTCTTTTACCACAATGGTTTTATTGGTATTCTCAAGGATATGTGGGTAAAAGATACGCACAACAAAC
Organism: Methylotenera sp.; assembly: GCA_035459705.1. Lineage (GTDB taxonomy): Bacteria > Pseudomonadota > Gammaproteobacteria > Burkholderiales > Methylophilaceae > Methylotenera. The sequence goes on from DATHXI010000075.1 coordinate 11,125, forward strand.
AGCAGCGCTAAGCATATGGTGACTGCTTGCGCGAAAATGAGCCATAAGTTTTTATGTAGCTGGTTATTCATTATCTTAACGCTTAATATTGATATAAAGTGATGGGGTTAGTCGTGATATTGGGCTGCTAAATTAAAAATCAATACGGTACATGCAATGATAAATATCAATGAGTTAATACATTATACCCAACAACTCTTAGAAGTTGAGCGTTTCAAAGATTACTGTCCAAATGGCCTGCAGGTGGAAGGCAAAACCGAGATCCGCAAGATCGTAACAGGGGTCACTGCGAGTATGGCATTGCTGGAAGCTGCGCAGCAGTCAGGCGCTGACTTGGTTCTGGTGCATCATGGCTATTTCTGGCGCAATGAGGATGCGCGAGTCGTTGGCATCAAACGAAATCGATTAGCCTTTTTGCTGAGAAACGACCTGAATCTGCTGGCTTATCATTTACCACTGGATGCACATGCGATTTACGGTAACAACGTGCAGCTAGGCAAAGTATTGGGCATAGTTCCTGCGGGCTTTGCCGGTGAACCCAATATTGTTGCCTATGGTAATTTAGCGCAACCCATGCAGCTGGCGGCGTTTGCCAGCCATATAGAAGAACAGTTGCAGCGCACGCCGTTGGTGATTGGTGACCAAGAAAAATTAGTACAAAAAGTTGCATGGTGCACCGGTGCTGCGCAAGGTTATATCGATACGGCAATTGCATTGGGTGTAGATGTATTTATTAGCGGTGAAATTTCTGAGCAAACGACACATCAGGCAATCGAATCTGGTGTGTCTTATATTTCAGCTGGTCATCATGTAACAGAACGCTATGGCATTAAAGCATTAGGTGAGCATTTGGCTGAAAAATTCAATTTAAGTCATGAGTTCGTAGACATCAATAATCCTGTTTAATTGTTTTATTTCAGTCACTTATTAAATAAAGCTTTAATTAGTTGTCGAAAAATTGTATAATTTCGCGCTTTGTAATCGCATCAAAATTTCGCATAAATTTTTTTAGTACTTTTAGGTAAATGATGGTGCTGCCTCAAAAAGGCGCGGTTCCATATTCAGCTCACAAGGAAACACATGTCGGACAATCAAAATGGCAAGCATCAAGCTGGTGCACAGGCAGATCAAGACTCTCAGGTAGATTTAGATAAGCGTAATTTTTTAATCGCCACCTCGGCTGTCGGTGCGTTAGGCGCGGCGGCAGTTGCTGTGCCTTTTGTCAAAAGTATGACGCCTAGTGAGCGTGCAAAAGCGGCCGGTGCGCCGGTGGAAGTGGATGTCAGCAAGATTGAGCCGGGCACTATGATGACTGCTGAATGGCGCGGTCAGCCAGTGTGGATTGTCAACCGTACCGAAGAAATGACTGCAGAGTTGGCAAAGCATAATGATCAGCTTTCAGATCCAGGCTGTGAAGTGACTTCACAGCAGCCAGGGTATTGTAAAAATGCGAGTCGTTCGATTAAGCCAAACCTCGCAGTGATTGTAGGTATTTGTACACACTTGGGTTGCTCGCCAACCGCTAAATTACAAGCCAATGGCGATATGGGTGAAAACTGGACGGGTGGATTCTTCTGTCCGTGTCATGGTTCTAAGTTTGATTTGGCAGGTCGTGTATTCAAAGGT
>DATHXI010000076.1:0-30075 GCA_035459705.1 Methylotenera sp.
GAGAAGCGCTAAATAAAAGTTAAAATAGCATAAAAGCTAAAACAGCATTTTAACAGCTTATATTCCATTTTAAGGTCTCAGAAAACACTTTATGCATCCTATGCTATCAAACGCAGTGAAAGCTGCACGCCGCGCTGGCAACATTATCACCCGTGCTTCAGAGGATATTGGCTCACTCAAGATTCAAACTAAGACCTATAACGACTTTGTTACCGAGGTAGACAAAGCGGCAGAGCACGCTATTATTGAGACTTTGAAAGAATTGTACCCAACGCACGGTTTCTTGGGTGAAGAGAGTGGTGAGTCGAATAGTGAGTCTGACTTTATCTGGATTATTGACCCATTAGACGGTACAACTAACTTCCTACACGGTTTACCGCAATATTGTATTTCAATCGCACTGCAAGAGCGTGGTGTACTGACACATGCTGTTGTGTATGACCCGAACCGTAATGATTTATTCACCGCAACCAAAGGCCGTGGTGCATTCTTGAACGACAAGCGTATTCGCGTAACGCAACGTACTAAATTGCAAGAGTCTATCGTGGGCACTGGGTTCCCGTTCCGTGACTTTACGCACCTAGATACTTACCTGGCCATGTTAAAAGACATGATCAAGAAAACCACGGGCATTCGTCGCCCAGGTTCAGCAGCGTTGGATTTAGCCTATGTAGCAGCGGGCTGGTATGACGGTTTCTGGGAGATTGGTTTGTCAACTTGGGATATCGCTGCTGGCGGCTTAATCGTACAAGAGGCTGGTGGTATTGTTGGTGACTTTGAAGGTAACGAAGCTTGGCTGAAAACTGGCAACATCGTTGCTGCCAATCCTAAAGTGTTTGCGCAAATGTTACAAACATTGAGCCCACACTTAACTGATGATCTCAAATCACCAAAATAGCTTAAAAAAATAGAAAATTCGCTTAAAGCCAGTAAATTCAGCGTCTTCATCTTTAATAATTGCCTGCTTTTACAGGCAGGCAATTAAGAGCAAAGTATAAAATGATAGAACATGTATTTGAGCAATATGCAAAAAACCCTTATAGCGCTCCGCAGCTGATTGCCGATTTAGTTAAAAAAATCAGGCCACCAAAACCGAATCAAGTCGAGGTGGCCGTTAAAGCAATTCAAGCACTTTGTTACCAGCTTAATCACGACCCCGAAAAAACACAGTTACTGCGTCAGGCAGTATTGCGGCTTTTAAGCGAACATAAACCGATCTCGCTGTTTTTAGTGGCACGGCACTCAGTATTCTCCGGCTTCTTTACAGAGATGCGGCGCCGTATTGCGCATAAATTCCTGCCAGAAGCCGTCGATTCTTCTTACCTAATTGATTTATTTGCAGTCTTCTTTACAGAGCCAAGTGATGAGTTGTGGGTATTGGCGGTGCCTGATGAAGTGTGGGAGCAGCTCATTGTTGCGATGCGTTTTGAAGATGCTCCAGCAGCGATTACCGAACCATGCCGTCAAAATTTGTTAGAGGCGACGCAAGTATTGTCGTATCGCATCGCAGCGTTAGGCCTTGAGCCTGAGCTACTGCGCAACCATCCTGAGCTTGAGCAGCATACCTCTCCATTCATCACACAACATGCAGAGTTGGCTGAATTTTTAGCATCTCCGGCATCGGATGAGGACAGCAACGATGCCGATATCAAGCACATCTTAGTGATGCTTGATCAATGTCAGGAAATTGTTGCGAAGATTCGTCGCAATAGTGCGCAAACCGGTACCAGCATTCATCTTACTTTTTTGTTGCAGCGCATATCACAACAAATCGCACGCTTGGAAGTGCTATTAAACATTCTCGATCATTTAAGCACCGGTGAGTGTGCGAATACAGAAATCGTACAATTGTTCAAAGAGCTGGTATATAGCGAATGTCACAAAAACGATGTGAGCGAGCACTGGCAAGAGAATATGGAGGTCATGGCGTTGCGCGTGACCGAGAATGCTAGCCGTACCGGAGAGCATTACATTACCGAAAATCGCAGTGAGTATTTTGCCTTGATGCGCTCGGCCATGGGTGCCGGCATTATCATCGGCATCATGGCGATGATTAAGCTACTCCTTGCCAAACAGCTTCTGGCACCACTGACCGAGGCGATTCTATTTAGCTTGAATTATGGGCTAGGGTTTATCTTGATACACATCCTGCATTTTACAGTAGCGACCAAGCAGCCCGCCATGACAGCATCTGCGATTGCTGCGAGCATTGATGCTACAGACAGCAAGTCCAAGGAGATGGACAATTTAGTGGCGATGATTGCCAACACCACGCGTAGTCAGCTGGTGGCAATCTTAGGTAACGTTGTCATTGTGATTCCGATGGCAATTTTGATTGCTTGGAGCATCTTTCATTTCACCGGGCAGCACCTTGTGACACCGGAAAAAGCACACCATCTGCTTGCAGATATTGACCCTATTCGAAGCGGAGCCTTGATTTATGCTTCAATCGCTGGCGTTTGCCTGTTTCTTTCTGGCCTGATTGCTGGTTATCACGATAATCTAGCAGTGTATAACAAGATTCCGCAACGCTTACGCGCCCTTAAGTGGATGCAAAAGTTATTAGGTACAGCGCGTTTGGACCGCGTTGCTAATTACGTTGAAAATAACTTAGGCGCGTTAGCAGGTAACTTTTATTTTGGCTGTTTATTGGGTGGTATGAGCGGGATTGGTGTGTTGCTTGGCTTGCCGATTGATATACGCCATATTACATTCTCATCAGCATTTGTCGGTTTTTCCAGTGTGGGCTTAGATTTTCTGCTGAGTTGGCAAGCTGTTGCGTACGCTGCTTTAGGTTTGGGTTTGATTGGTTTTATGAATCTCACCGTAAGCTTTGGTTTAGCGCTTTATATCGCCATGAAATCACGTAAAGTGCGCTTCAAGCAGTGGCGTTTATTACTTGGCAATTTGGCATCTAGATTGAACCAGCACCCCGGGGAATTTATCCTGCCACCCAAAAAATCATCTGAAATTCCAGCGTCAGAACAATTACTGTCTGATAAATAGCAGTTTGAGAATAATCAATAAATGAGCTCTGTAGAAAACCACACCCCCATGATGCGCCAGTACCTTGGCCTCAAAGCACAGCATGCCGATATGCTGCTGTTTTACCGCATGGGTGATTTCTATGAGCTATTCTTTGATGATGCCGTTAAAGCCTCTAAGTTACTCGGCATCACTTTAACGCAGCGCGGCACCAGTAATGGTGAGCCTATCAAAATGGCGGGCATTCCCTACCACGCCGCTGAAGGTTATTTGGCCAAGCTGGCAAAGCTAGGCGAGGCCGTCGCCATTTGCGAGCAAGTAGGTGACCCCGCCACGTCTAAAGGCCCAGTTGAAAGGCAAGTAGCGCGCATTCTTACACCCGGAACCCTCACCGATACAGCCTTGCTCGATGAATCACGCGATAATCAATTACTAAGCATCTTCCAAGGCGATGGCGTCATCGGTTTAGCACGGCTAAACCTCGCATCCGGTACGTTCATTCTGAGTGAGATTGCCGTGGGGCTGTTGGCGCAAGAAATCGAGCGTATTGCCCCCAGTGAGATATTGCTGGCAGACGACTTTCAGCATGCCGCACTCAATCAAAACAAAGTGGCAAAAAAGCGCCTAAGCCCGTGGCAGTTCGATTTCGACAGTGCATTTTCGACGCTTACCAAACAATTCAATACTTACGATTTAAATGGCTTTGGTTGTGCAAGTTTAAACCCAGCCATCTGCGCCGCTGGTGCGTTGCTCGATTACGTGAAGCATACGCAACGTACTACCTTGCCGCACATCAATGCCTTGAGTGTAGAAAGTACCAGTGCGTACATCCAGCTAGATGCTGCAACGCGCCGCAATCTGGAAATTGATATTACCTTACGGGGTGAAGTTTCGCCCACGCTCTATTCGCTGCTCAATACTACGCAAACGGCAATGGGCGCGCGTCTATTAAGACACTGGCTACATCACCCATTGCAAGATAGACGATTGGTAATGAAGCGTCACGAAGCGATTGCAGACCTCATTCAGCAAAACGCTTATCCAGTGCTCAACCATGCACTTAAACCGATAGGGGATATTGAGCGCATCACGGCGCGCATCGCCCTTAAAACAGCGCGTCCGCGTGATTTGTCGGGCTTGGCAACCAGTTTGCAGCAACTCACCTTATTGCAAACCCAGTTACAGCCGTTAAGCGCTGGCTTGCTGCAAACTTTAGGCGCCAGCTTGGTCGTACCAAGTGCGGTGTTGAATTTACTTACAAAAGCTATCAAGACTGAACCTAGCGTTGTACTGCGCGAAGGCGGTGTTATTGCCGATGGCTACGATGCTGAGCTGGATGAGCTGCGCGCATTGCAAAATAATCACGGTGAATTTTTACTGCAATTTGAAGCAGCCGAAAAAGCGCGTACTGGTATCACCAATCTAAAAGTTGAATACAACAGTGTGCACGGTTTCTATATTGAGATGAGCCGCACACAAGCAGAATCAGCCCCTGCGGAATATCGCCGCCGTCAAACACTTAAAAATGTAGAGCGCTTTATCACGCCGGAACTCAAAGCCTTTGAAGACAAAGTCTTGAGCGCTAACGACCGCGCACTGGCACGTGAAAAACTCTTGTATGAAGGTGTATTAGAGCAATTATTGCCACATATCACTGCCCTGCAAACCAATGCGGGTGCGGTCGCTAGCCTAGATGTTTTATGCTGTTTTGCAGAACGTGCCGTCACGCTTAATTATGTGGCGCCGGATTTTACTACTGAAGCCGGCATTCAAATCGTCAATGGACGCCACCCGGTGGTGGAAAGCATCTCAGTTGCGAATAACGGTCAGCCGTTCATTGCTAACGACGTGAACCTAAATCCATACCGCCAGTTGCTACTGATTACCGGCCCCAACATGGGTGGTAAATCTACTTTTATGCGGCAAACCGCTTTGATCGTATTGCTCGCACATTGCGGTAGTTACGTGCCTGCCAGCTCTGCCAAAATTGGTGAGATTGACCGCATCATGACGCGCATCGGCGCTTCGGATGACTTGGCCGGTGGGCGTTCAACCTTCATGGTCGAGATGACCGAAACCGCTAATATTCTGCACAATGCCACTGATAAGAGTTTGGTATTACTAGATGAAATTGGTCGCGGAACTTCTACTTTTGACGGCCTGAGTTTGGCTTGGGCAGTAGCAAAACAGCTGCTGGAAAGGAATCGCAGCTACACCTTATTCGCTACCCATTATTTTGAATTGACGCGCATTGTTGATGAATTTAAACACGCCGCGAACGTGCATCTGGACGCAGTAGAGCACGGCAACAATATTGTATTCATGCATAAGGTAGAAGAAGGTGCCGCTAACCAAAGTTATGGTTTGCAAGTGGCGCAACTGGCGGGTATTCCACGCCCAGTGATTACTGCGGCTAAAAAGAAACTTGCCCAGTTAGAAGTGCATCAAGTAGCAAGTAATACATCACAGCCTGATATGTTTGCGATGAACGAAACGGAAGCAGAGTTGCCAGTACACCCAGTGGTGGCCGAGTTAGAAACCATACAGACAGACGACTTAACACCTAAACAAGCATTAGATTTACTTTATAAGCTCAAAGGTTTGATTGAAAAGTAAATTTCTGTAATCTGTTATTCAAATTAGAGTCACTTCCTGTCTATTTCAATACTTTCTTTGGTGCCGCTATTAGAGACCGCAAGCATGATGCCAATACCAATCGCGATGACAACGCCTATGATGGTCCAAGCTACCCCAATATCTGCAAGAACACCCAATTTCCAAAGTGCGGCGAGCACCCCACTAATTAAGATAACGTAACCAACAAGAAAAATTCCGGTCCATTTCATAACAAACCTCCAGATGTGAGTAGACTTTATATCACGCTAGCCTTAAGTAGACATCCTTTTTAATGAAAAGCTCAGCGTTTAATAATATAGCTAATAGATTAAATGGAGTAGTCAAAAAAATAGCCAACAATATGATTTGTTGGCTATTTTTTATTGTTCAAATTTAAACGTATTACATTTGAAATTGAAACCTTAATTAGTGATGATGACCGCCAGCGCCGTGTACGTGCTGATGTGAAACCTCTTCTTTATTGGCAGCGCGTACACCAGTGATGGTTGCACTGAAAATCACGCGCTCACCAGCCCATGGGTGGTTGCCATCTACAATCACTTTGCCGTCGGCGATTTCTGTCACTGTGTACAAAATCACTTCGCCAGTATCGTCTTCACCTTCGAATTGCATACCAACTTTAAGATCTTTCGCCGGGAAAGCGCTTGCGGGCTCGATTTGTACCAATTCTTCGTCGTACTCGCCGAATGCATCTGCTGGTTGCAAATCTACAGTGACCACGTCACCGATGTTTTTGCCGTGCATCGCTTCTTCCACTTTTGGGAAGATGTTGTCGTAGCCGCCATGCAAATACGCTACTGGTTCTGCACTTGATTCTAGAACGTTGCCGTCTGAATCTTTAAGTTCGTAAGTCATTGATACTACTGTGTTCATTGCGATTTGCATGGTGAGTCCTAAGCTTGAATATATGTAATGATTTGATGCTGAAATTTGAAATGGAATTTTAATCTATTTTTGCGATTTGCCTAAATTTGGCAAAGATTTATTGTGTTAATTTGTTGTTTTAGGGCGATTTTTTGCAATAAAACTATCTAGCGCTGCCGCAAATGCTTGGCGGTCACTATTATTAAAAGCCGATGGGCCTGAAATATCCACACCGTTGCCACGTAATTCTTCCATGAGGTTACGCATGGCAAGCCGCTCTTTAATATTGGCAGTGGTATAAAGCTCACCACGCGGATTCAATGCATGACCGCCTTTTTCAACCACTTGGGCCGCGAGCGGGATATCTGCGGTAATTACCAAATCACCAGCTTCAAGCTCCTGCACGATGCGGTTATCAGCCACATCAAAGCCACTCGGTACTTGCATAGTCTTAATGTAAGGCGAGGGTGGTGTACGCAAAAACTGGTTGGCGACAAGCGTAGTCATGATTTTGGTACGCTCGGCTGCCCTGTATAAAATCTCTTTAATGACTACAGGGCAGGCGTCTGCATCAACCCACACTTTCAAAGTTAGCGACCTCTACCGCCACTGCGGTTTGGGTTGCCGGAATTTGTATTCGGGCGGCCTGCATTTTGGCGATTAGGTTGATGACGGCTTGGGCTAGGTGGTGGCGCAAACAAGGCAGGCTGCGGCATAGCTTGATGGCGCGCAGCTTCTGACATATTCTTAGTGTTCGGACTCTCTGAACGACTTTGCGTATTTCTAGGTTGTTGCGTATTCGCACCATTAGCTGGCCTAGGTGCGTTATGACTGCGCGCTGGGCGACCTTCTGCATTAGGGTTTGCCTGATTTCTACCTTGAGACTGACCACGACCTTGGTTAGGGTTGGCGTTGCGGCCAGCGTTTTGACCATTACTTGCAGCACCTTGTGCGTTGCGTGTATGACCGCGCGGTGGCCTGCCATGTGGCTGCGTAGAGCGCGGTGCTTCAGGCTCAGGTTTGTCTGAAGGTACAAATCCTTCAACAATCACTTTTGGAATCTCACGTTTAATGAGTTTCTCAATATCTTTTAAGAGTTTCAATTCTTCGCGGTCTACTAGTGAAACTGCCGCACCGCTACTGCCTGCACGACCAGTACGGCCAATACGATGCACGTAATCTTCCGGCACGTTAGGTAACTCAAAATTCACTACTTGTGGCAATTGGTCGATATCTAAGCCACGTGCAGCGATGTCAGTTGCTACCAGTACGCGCATGGTGCCATCTTTAAACTGGGCAAGCGCTTTGGTACGTGCGCCTTGGCTCTTATTGCCGTGAATCGCGGCGGCTTGAATGTCGTCTTTGATGAGCTTTTCAGCCAAGCGGTTCGCTCCGTGCTTGGTGCGGGTAAATACCAATACTTGTTTCCAGTCGTGGTGTTTAATGAGGTGACTCATCAAATCACGTTTGTGGCCTTGTGCAACCATGTGCACGGTTTGCTCAACCAGCTCAGATGCTGTATTGCGGCGCGCAACTTCAACAAAGCCCGGGTTATGCAAAAGACCATCGGCAAGTGCTTTGATTTCATCGGAGAATGTCGCTGAGAACAATAGGTTCTGGCGTTGCTTAGGCAACATAGCGAGAATCTTTTTGATATCGCGAATAAAGCCCATGTCCAGCATGCGGTCCGCTTCATCCAGTACCAAAATCTCGATGCCGGATAAATCCACGTTCTTTTGGTTCGCATGATCCAGCAAGCGACCGGGCGTAGCGACTAGAATATCCAGCGGTTTTTTCAAACGTGAAATCTGTGGGTTAGCGTTTACGCCACCGAAAATTACAGTTGAAGTGAGTGGTAAGTATTTGCCGTAAGTTTTAACAGATTCTTCAATCTGTGCTGCGAGTTCTCGCGTTGGCGTCAGCATCAAGCAGCGTGGGCGACCTTTTGGTACTTCAGCTAAAGGTTTTTGGCTAAGCAAATGCAAAATAGGCAGCGTAAAGCCAGCAGTTTTACCAGTGCCGGTTTGGGCGCCAGCGAGTAAATCGCCACCGCTTAATACTTGCGGAATGGCTTTTGCTTGAATAGGGGTTGGTGTGGTGTAACCTGCGTCGCTAATGGCGCGCAAAATGGGTTCAGTTAATCCTAACTCGTTAAAGTTAGTTATTGTTGTTTCTATTGTCAAAGTAATGCTCCAGCTTGGAATTTAAGCCGACCTATTACTTTTGAAGCAACACCAATCGAGGTAGGCAAGTGTAATAATCATTCATGAGGAATTTGAAATTCAGGAAGATTAGGGTAGTGACCGCTACGCAGATTGGTTGGCGTAGGGAAGGTGCATTATACGGCGAATTGAGATTAAAGCTAGATTTATGTTTTATCGGCCTATTGATGCGAAAGGCAAGGCTGAGTTGTGCAGTAAGTCAGTGCGCGTGAATTTTCCGCCAAACCCAAGGTGGTGTTGGGTTCCGACTTTTCCAAAGCCCAAGTTTTTTCTGACGAGCCTTTGTGGCGGCGTTGGAAATTATTGTGTCATTTGAGTATTTTGCGTTGTGCCAAGCGAGGCCATGCTCAACCAAATAGAGGCTTGCATCAACATGATTACATTGCAGTTTGCCCAAGTAGCGATTGTATTTGTCCGTGCCTAAAATCTGTGCGGTGACGAAAGTATTTTTACCTTTGCACAGCTTGCTTAGTGCGCGACGTGACTTTTTGCCATAGGCTTGATTACGTTCAGGGGCGTCAATATCGGTGAGGCGCAGTTTTAATTCGCCAGTGTGATTACTTAGTTTGACTGTATCGCCGTCATACACATAGCTCACGACGTAACTATCAGCAGCGTTACTTGCTGTGGCAAATGCTAAACAGCAGCCAATGAAAATAAAGCGGGTAAAAGCGATCAATGATGATTTCCGTGTTCACGGTCTAACAGGCTGTAATAATTAGAAGGTTCTAATACGGTAGGGATGGCTTCAATGTCCAAATTAGGATGGTCTTTGCTGTAATGTAAACCGCGACTTTCTTTGCGCTCAATGGCGCTCAATACAATCAATTCAGCCACTTGTAGTAAGTTACGCAACTCGATCAAATCGTTACTAATCTTAAAGTTGCTATAAAACTCATGTACTTCATCGCGCAGCATATGGATGCGATGCAGGGCGCGGCTTAAACGCTTGTCGGTACGCACGATGCCTACATAGTTCCACATAAAGCGGCGCAACTCATCCCAAGTGTGTGTAATGAGTACTTCTTCATCGGCATCGGTGACGCGGCTTTCATCCCAGTAGGGAAGGGTCGGCGTCGGTTTGACTGGCTGGCTCAAAATGTCTTCTGCTGCAGCTTGACCAAATACCAGGCATTCCAGCAATGAGTTACTGGCAAGGCGATTGGCACCATGTAAACCTGTACAGGCAGTTTCACCCACTGCGTATAGATTTTTGATGTCAGTAAGACCTTTGCTATCGGTCATCACGCCGCCACAACTGTAATGTGCGGCAGGTACTACCGGAATCGGTTTTTTACTGATATCAATACCTAGCTCTAAACAGCGGCGATAGATGTTGGGAAAGTGCTCTTGCAAGAACGTTAAGGGTTTGTGCGAAATATCCAGATAAACGCAGTCCAAACCTCGCTTTTTCATCTCGTAGTCAATCGCACGCGCGACCACGTCACGAGGGGCTAACTCTTCTCGCGGGTCATGTTCTGGCATGAATCGTGTGCCATCTGGCAGTTTGAGTAAGCCGCCTTCACCACGCACCACTTCAGAAATTAAGAATGATTTGGCATGTGGGTGGAATAGACAGGTTGGGTGGAATTGGATGAATTCCATGTTGGCAACGCGACAACCTGCGCGCCAAGCCATCGCCATGCCGTCGCCAGTACTGACATCTGGGTTGGTGGTGTAAAGGTACACCTTGCCCGCACCACCAGTTGCGAGAATCGTATTTTGCGCCGCAATGGTAATGACTTTGCCGGTGCTGTTGTCCAGTACGTAGGCACCTAGGCAGGCGTTGTCATCTGCAGGCCCAATTTTTGAGTCTATTTTTGAGTTTTTGACTTTTCGCGTGGTAATTAAATCAACCGCAATATGGTTTTCCAGAACGGTAATGTTAGGGTGTTGCTTTACTTTTTCCGAGAGCGTCATTTGCACCGCATGACCGGTCGCGTCGGCGGCATGAATCACACGTCGATGGCTATGGCCGCCTTCACGGGTCAAGTGATAGCCGCTGTCATCATGTTCGCGCGTAAAACCTACGCCTTGGTCGATGAGCCATTCCACGGTTTGTTTTGCTTGTTCGGCAACCAGTTTAGTTACCGTTTCGTCGCATAACCCAGCGCCCGCAATCAGGGTGTCTTGAATATGCTCTTCAATCGAGTCGTCATCATTCAATACAGCGGCAATACCGCCCTGCGCCCAGTCGCTGGCTGAGTCGTTGATAGTGCGTTTGCTGACCAAACAGATTTTTTTGTGAGCTGCTGTGCGAAGCGCGAGCGACAGGCCTGCGAGGCCGCTGCCAATGATTAAAACGTCAAATTGCTGCATGGTTTTTCAGTTAAATGTGACCGATGTTTTGCGTACGGAGGGAGTATTTCTACAAGGAACTTATGAGAGTGTATCGCTGTCATCATAAAAGGCAAGAGCAACAACAAACAAATGGCTAATTTATAAATTTGTAGATGGTTAGGGGAAAGCGTAATGATATACACAAGTAAAATGCAAGAACTAACGCAATTTAGCTTCATACAACCTGCTATGCAAGGTTATACTTCTATTGATGAAGCAAAACAAAATAAGAATCAGCCTACAGGGGATTTAATCGCAGTGGCAGTGACCCCGACACCTGGTAATCGCGAGATTGATCATGAGCTAGTGTTACGCGCACAGCGTGGTGACAAGCGAGCTTTTGGCATGCTTGTAGATAAATATCAACGCAAATTAGGGCGCTTGCTCTCACGCATGATTCGCGACCAGGCCGAAATTGAGGATGTGGTGCAAGAGTCTTTCATTAAGGCTTATCGCGCACTACCTAATTTCCGTGGCGATAGCGCGTTTTATACTTGGTTGTATCGTATTGGTATCAACACGGCGAAAAACTATTTGGTTTCAATGGGTCGCAGACCAACAGTGAGTACTGACATTGAAATTGAAGATGCCGAAAATTTTGAAGATGGTAACGAGTTGCGCACAATGGAAACCCCAGAGTCTGCGCTGATGACAAAGGAGATTGCGCAAACCGTAAATGACACGGTTGCCGGTTTGCCTGAAGAATTACGTACGGCAATTACCTTGCGCGAGATTGAAGGTTTGAGCTACGAAGAAATCGCTACCATTATGAGTTGCCCAATTGGTACCGTGCGGTCACGTATTTTTAGGGCGCGTGAGACGATTGCCCTTAAGTTAAGACCATTATTAGATACACCCGATAATAAACGTTGGTAGCTAGACGTTAGAAATATATAACAGTAACTGTGCATGAGTATTAGGAGTTAAACGATGAACGAACAAATATCTGCCTTGATTGATGATGAAATTGCAGTGGACGATGCCGCGCATCTGATTGCTGCCGTTCAGTCAAATAAGCAGGCGGCAGAGGCGTGGGGCCAGTACCATTTGATTGGTGATGCGCTGCGCGGGGTCAAAGCGTTCAATCCTGATTTCAAGCAAAATCTGATGCAGAAGATTGATAGCGAAGCAACCGTATTGTCGCCCAATGCTGCATTGGCGAATCGAAGCGATGAACTAAAGAAGCAAACCGGAGTAAAAGGTAAGATTACAGCAGGTTGGTCAATTGCAGCTTCTTTCGCAGCGGTAGTTGTAGTCGGCTGGATGGCAATGAATCAGCAAACACAAAATGGTGATGAATTGGCACCAGTTGAAATGGCACAATCTATTCCGGCAGAGTATCTCACTGCACATCAAGCCTCTGCCCCTTCAGCAAGTTCCTACTATATTCAATCTGTAAGTTACGCGGAGTAATGCAAATGAAACGTTTTGTTCTGGCCTTTTTAATTGCCAGTTCAACCCTAAGTGTACATTCGACAAGTGCACATGCGGCTAATGATGAAGCCCTATGGACAGTTTTACAAAAAGCAGCCTTAGCAGCACGCGCGTTGAATTATCAGGGCATTTTTGTCTATCAAACAGGTCAGCAATCAAAATCAGTTCAAATCACGCACTATTTCAACGGGCAAGGCGAATTCGCACGCAATGTAGTGCTAGATGGTTCGCCAAGGGAAGTGTTCAGCCAGGGCGGAGATTTAGTGATATTCAGCCCAAGGAATGAAAAAATAGTCATTGAGAAACGCCGTGGGCAAAACATGTTCCCTGCTGTATTGCCGACCAATCTCGATGCTGTGAAAGAAAGTTATGTATTGCGTGCCGGTGAACCGGAGCGTGTAGCAGGTCGAACGACGCAGATGCTATTCTTAGACCCCAAAGATGATTTACGTTATAGCTATAGGTTCTGGGTCGATATGGAGTATGGTTTGTTATTAAAGTCAGTCATGCTCAATAGTCGCAACGAGATGATGGAAAGTATTGGTTTTAATCAATTGTCATTATTAAATACTGTGGATTTGGATTGGTTTCAACCTAAAATTGATAATAAAAAGAATTATGTAATGGAGGATGAGGCGAACAACGCGATTGTTGATAACGGCGCCTCTTCAGGTTGGATGATTAAAGAACTACCCGCCGGATATCGCAAGGTGGATCAAATGAAACGTATGGTGCATGGTAAGCCTGTACCTGTAACACATGTCATATTTTCAGATGGATTGGCTTCTGTTTCATTGTTCATAGAGCCTATTGTTAAAGGTGTCAAACCTAGAAACGGCCACAAGTTGGTAGGCAATACCAGTTTTTATGCCAATGTCATCGACGGTCATCAAATTACGGTAGTAGGCGAGGTGCCGGAAGCTACTGTTGCACAAATCGCAAATGCGGTTGTTTTTAAGAAATAGTTCAGTTTAAGAAATAGTTCAGCTTAGACCCCAACTTCAAAATAGTACTCAATTGCCATGATAGAGGGAAATGCAATCATTATCACACTGGCGCACAAGCAGGCTACCCTTGAGTTGCAAAGACGCACTACTGTGGTTTGTGGGGGAAAAAGCGTGGTTGCGGCAATGCAACTTGGGGCAAACTATTAGGTCACATTGTTCATACATTTAATGAATAGAGCCCATGGATGTTAAATCAAGTAAAATTTCCAACTAAAAGAGGTGAATAGATGATAAGAAATTGGATTGCTGCGGTTTGTTTTGGTTTGATTTCGACCATAAACGCGAATGCTTACGCTAAAGACTTACCTGACTTTACAGAGTTAGCAGAGAAACATGGGTCTGAGGTTGTGAATATCAGTGTAACGCAAAATATACAAGGTGGCGCTGGCATGGTGCCTTACCCAGGCATGCCAGATGATGAGCAGATGCAAGAGTTTTTTAAACGATTTGGTATCCCGATGCCAGGAGGACCAGGTCAGAATGGCACACCTACACCCGAGTATAAATCTCAATCATTAGGTTCAGGTTTCATTATTAGTAGTGATGGTTATATTCTAACTAATGCTCATCTCATCAATCAGGCTGACGAAGTGGTCGTTAAGTTATCAGATAAGCGTGAATTCAAAGCGAAAATCATTGGCGTAGATAAACGTACCGACGTGGCATTAGTCAAGATTGAGGCGATTGGGTTGCCAAAAGTGATAATAGGCGACCCTGAAAAATTAAAAGTTGGTGAATGGGTCGCAGCGATTGGTTCGCCATTCGGCTTGGAAAATACGATGACCGCCGGTATCGTTAGCGCTAAAGGTCGTGCATTGCCACAAGAGAACTTCGTGCCATTCATTCAGACTGATGTTGCCATCAATCCTGGTAATTCAGGTGGCCCGTTGTTTAATTTAGCTGGCGAGGTGGTGGGTATCAATTCACAGATTTATAGTCGCACTGGTGGTTCTATGGGTTTGTCGTTCGCCATCCCAATTGATGTCGCGCTTGAGATTTCAAATCAGTTAAAAGCGAGCGGAAAGATCACCCGTGGTTGGTTAGGTATTGCCATTCAAGAACTAACCAGAGAACTTGCTGAATCATTTGGTATGAAAAATACCAATGGCGCATTGGTAGCTGGTGTTGAGAAAAATGGTCCTGCGGATAAGGGTGGTTTAGAAGCAGGTGACGTGATTACCAAGTTTGATGGTAAACCTATCGTCGCTTCTGCAGATTTGCCACGTATAGTCGGCTCGACTAAACCAGGGAAGGTCGCGGCGGTAGAAATCTTGCGTAAAGGTAGTGCAAAAACACTGAATATGGGTGTTGGTGAAATGCCTGCGGATCCATCTGAAGTTGCGCAAACCAACAACAAGCCGATTGTTAAACCGGAGTTGAACCGTATTGGCCTGATTCTAAAAGAACTTACCCCGCAACAAAAGAAAAAATTGAACGGTAAAAACGGCTTATTGGTGATCGATGCCCAAGGCGCGGTTGCGCAAGCAGGTGTTCGTCGAGGTGACGTAGTGCTCGGCCTCAATAATACTGAGGTGCAGAGTTTAGATCAGTTCAATAAACAGTTAATGACATTTGCTGTAGGTAAAACGATTGCACTACTGGTATTGCGTGGTGAAAGTACGCTTTATGTGCCAGTTAAAATTCCAGTAACTAAATAACGGGCTATCAATAGGGTCATAATCAATTGATGTTAATACTTTGAATTTGCTGTAAAATTGCGGCAGTTCAATAATAGTCAAGGGCGCCTAGTGCGCCCTTGTTGTTAAGCCACGCTGATATAAAATCAGTGCGTTAAAATTGCCAATTGTTAAAACGACCATGAAAAATATTCGTAATTTCTCCATTATTGCCCACATCGATCACGGTAAATCCACGTTAGCTGACCGTATCATTCAGCTATGTGGGGGTCTTGCTGATCGTGAAATGGAGGCGCAAGTACTTGATTCTATGGATATCGAGCGTGAGCGTGGTATTACCATTAAGGCGCAGACAGCGGCGCTGCAATATAAAGCCGATGACGGTCAAATTTACAATCTGAATCTGATTGACACTCCTGGCCATGTGGATTTTAGCTACGAAGTCAGTCGTTCACTTTCAGCCTGTGAGGGCGCACTACTCGTGGTAGACGCCAGCCAAGGTGTTGAAGCGCAGAGCGTTGCGAACTGTTATACCGCCCTTGATTTGGGTGTAGAAGTCACTGCGGTTTTGAATAAAATCGATTTGCCATCTGCAGACCCGGAGCGTGTGATTCAAGAGATTGAAGATGTAATTGGTATTGATGCTAGTGATGCGGTGCGCTGCTCGGCTAAAACAGGCTTAGGTGTGCGTGATGTATTGGAAGCTGTGATTGCAAAAGTACCGCATCCGGTGGGTGACGTGACCAAGCCATTGAAAGCGTTAGTGATTGACGCATGGTTTGATAATTATGTGGGTGTTGTGATGTTGGTGCGCGTGATCGATGGCGTGCTTAAGCCAAAAGATAAAATCCGTTTAATGGCGACTGGTTCTGAACATTTATGTGAGCAAGTAGGTGTGTTTACGCCTAAGTCGTTACAGAAAACCGCACTTTCTGCAGGTGAGGTGGGGTTTATCATCGCAGGCATCAAGGAATTAGCTGCAGCCAAAGTAGGTGATACGGTCACTCTAGCTGGTAAGCAGGCTTCAGAGCCTTTAGCAGGCTTTAAAGAAGTAAAACCACAGGTGTTTGCAGGGCTTTATCCTGTTGAATCCAACCAGTTTGAAGCCTTACGAACAGCCCTTGAAAAACTGAGTTTGAATGATGCGAGTTTGTTATTTGAACCTGAAAACTCTACGGCCTTAGGTTTTGGTTTCAGATGTGGTTTCTTGGGTTTGCTGCACATGGAAATCGTTCAAGAGCGCTTAGAGCGCGAATACGATATGGATTTGATTACTACTGCGCCCACAGTGGTTTACGAATTGCTGTTAAAAAATGGCGAAGTAGTACAAATAGAAAATCCATCGCGCCTGCCAGAGCCATCGCGTGTTGAAGAAACACGCGAACCGGTGATTAACGTGAATTTGCTGATGCCACAGGATTACGTAGGGCCAGTGATGACGCTATGTAACAATAAGCGCGGTATTCAAAAGAATATGCAGTATATGGGCCGTCAGGTCATGCTGAGCTATGAAATGCCACTGAATGAAGTGGTGTTGGATTTCTTTGATAAATTAAAATCAGTATCTCGTGGATATGCGTCCATGGATTACGAATTCTTAGAGTTCCGTGCAGCCGATTTAGTGAAGCTTGATATTATGGTGAACGGTGAGCGTGTTGATGCCTTAAGTATGATTGTGCATCGTGCGAATAGTGTGCATCGTGGTCGTGAAGTTGCGGCTAAAATGCGCGAACTGATACCACGTCAAATGTTCGATGTGGCAATTCAGGCATCTATTGGCGCTAATATTATCGCCCGCGAAACTGTAAAAGCGATGCGTAAAAACGTGATTGCTAAATGTTACGGCGGTGACGTTTCACGTAAACGTAAGTTGTTGGATAAGCAAAAAGAAGGTAAAAAACGCATGAAACAAGTGGGGAACGTTGAGATTCCACAAGAAGCGTTCTTAGCCATTTTACGTGTAGAGGACAAATAAGCAATGATGTTTGCATTATTCATGATCGTAATACTGCTTGTGACTGGCAGTATCTGGCTGCTTGATATTTTAGTGTTGCGTAAGAACCGCGCTGCGGGCGCGGATGAGCCGATACTGGTTGAGTACGCCAAAAGTTTTTTCCCTGTAATCTTAGTGGTGTTCTTAGTCCGGTCATTTATTGTTGAGCCATTTAAGATACCTTCTGGCTCAATGATGCCAACCTTGCTGGCTGGCGATTACATTTTGGTGAATAAGTATACATACGGCTTACGTGTGCCGATTTTGAACAATACGTTCGTTGAGATGAATAAGCCGGCTCGCGGTGATGTGATCGTGTTCCATTATCCGCCAGATACCTCCATCGATTACATTAAACGTGTGGTTGGTTTGCCGGGCGATAAAATTAGCTATCAGGATAAGCAACTCAAAATCAATGGTCAAACTGTAACGCTTGAGCCGCTGGGCGATTATGAATATGTGATG
This sequence comes from Methylotenera sp., assembly GCA_035459705.1. Taxonomy (GTDB): domain Bacteria; phylum Pseudomonadota; class Gammaproteobacteria; order Burkholderiales; family Methylophilaceae; genus Methylotenera. Next base: position 17,585 of record DATHXI010000076.1, read on the forward strand.
TCCGGGCTTAATATCATAACGGCGAAAAAATACCGAGAGCAGCTAGGTAATGTGCCGCACGACATTCTGATTCATGATGTGATGGTAAATTATGATGCAGATGCTATAGGCGCGAAATTTGCCAATAATGAAGAGATCGTGGTACCCGCTGGACATTATTTAGCGATGGGTGATAATCGTGATAACAGTTCGGATAGCCGTGTTTGGGGTTTTGTTCCTGAAAATAATTTGGTAGGTAAAGCATTTTTTATTTGGATGAACTTTGATAAGGGTTCTAGAATAGGCAATGCAATACATTAATAGTTAGCAGTACACTTACCCTAAAATTGACTTAATTACTGGAGGCAAATATGCACCACAATTTAAATAAACAGAAATCCAATGCTAAAAACCAAAAGGGCATGACTTTTTTAGGTGTGGCTATAGTACTTGGTTTAGTGTTGTTTATCGCAATTGTTGCAATGAAAATGATGCCAGCATATATAGAATTTATGGCAGTCAAGAAAGTCATTCATGCGATGGGCCAAGAGCAATTAAGCACGATGAGTAAAAGGGAAATTACGGAGTCTTTCAAGAGGCGTAAAAGTATTGATGATATTCGCTCAGTTACAGTTGATGACTTAGTTATCGGAAAAGATGAAGAAGGAAATGCGGTTGTGTCAGTTGAGTATCAGGTCTTGAAACCTGTTATGGGTAACGTTAGTGTCTTGATTGATTTTAAAGCGTCCAGTGATGATAAGTAGCCTGCTTAATTGATTATAAGTGTTACACATGCAATGACTCAGCAGGATTTATCTAGGAAGTTAACTTATAGTTTTGTAAATATTAGTTTGCTCACACAAGCGCTCACGCATCGCAGCTACAGTGGTCAGAATAATGAGCGGTTGGAGTTCCTAGGTGATGGGGCATTAAATTTTATTATTGCCAATCAGTTATTCCAGCGTTTTCCTAAGTCGGCAGAAGGTGATTTAAGCCGTTTACGGGCGCAATTGGTGAAAGAAGTCACGCTGAGTGAGATTGCCTTTACCTTAAATCTGGGCGATGCGCTCAGGCTAGGTGAAGGTGAGCTAAAAAGTGCAGGTTGGCGCAGGCCGTCTATCTTGGCTGATGCGCTTGAGGCATTAATTGGAGCGATATATCTTGATGGTGGCTTTTTCGCTGCTGAGGCGTTTGTGCTAGACCTCTATGCCAAGAAGCTTGAGACAATCGACCCTAATATCATTGATAAAGATCCAAAGTCTTTATTGCAAGAATTCTTACAAAGTAAAAAAATCGCAGTGCCCGAGTATACAGTGACACATACTGAAGGTGAAGCGCATGCACAAATGTTCATTGTGGAATGTTTGGTGCAAAAATTGAATATACGTACGGTTGGTGAAGGTACCAGCCGTCGAATCGCAGAGCAACAGGCGGCGCAATCCGCCTTGGCTGCATTGGAAGGCATCAAAAAATGACTAGTGAAGATACAGTTACAGATTCAAATTTTAAATGTGGTACGGTAGCCATCGTTGGCCGTCCTAACGTTGGTAAATCAACGCTACTTAACCATATTTTAGGCATGAAGTTAGCCATTACTTCGCGTAAGGCACAGACAACACGCCATCGTTTGCTTGGTATTCATACCACTGACGATACACAATACTTGTTTGTGGATACACCTGGTTTTCAGCAAAAACATCTTAATGCACTCAACAAAGGATTAAATAAAACGGTCACTCAAGTACTGACTGAGGTGGATGTGGTGCTGTTTGTGATTGAGCCCATGAAGCTAGGCGATGCTGACCGTAAAGTACTTCAGTTACTTTCAGAAAAAACACCTACTATCCTAGTGGTTAATAAGTCAGACTTGATGGGTGATAAAGGCAATCTATTGCCATTGATTCAAGATTTTGATTTGGAATTCCCATTCTCAGAAATCGTGCCAGTAAGCGCTAAAAAAAGCCTCAATCTTGATGAGCTGTTAGCTTCGATTCGTAAATACTTACCTGAGCAAGCCGCAGTCTATTCTGAAGATGAATTGACAGATAAGAATGAACGTTTTTTAGCGGCTGAACTTGTACGCGAAAAGATTTTTAGATTACTCGGCGACGAAATCCCTTATTCAGTTGCCGTAGAGATTGAGAAGTTTGAAGTGGTTGGTAATTTACGACGTATTTTCTGCGCGATTATTGTGGATAAAGATAGCCAAAAACCAATGTTGATTGGTAAAAATGGTGAGAAAATGAAGCAAATCTCCACTGAAGCCAGACAAGATATGGAGAAATTGTTTGGTGGAAAAGTTTATTTGGAAACTTGGGTAAAAGTTAAAGGTGGCTGGGCCGATGATGAAAGGGCGTTAAAAAGCCTAGGATACTAACTAGGAGTACTGATGATGGTAACGAGTAATGTGTATAACATTCCTGTTTACGGTAAACCCATTGAGCTAGATGACCAAGGGATTTATTACGCCATGAATCGTAAGACTGGCGCTGTCAATAATGTATTTCATCTTGCGTACGAAGATGATGATTGGTATTTATACCAGCTCAAAAATACCGGTAAAGATGGTGAAATGGGCTGGGTAATATTGGCAGATAACGGTGATTACCCACTGAAAAGCATCGGTACAGAGGAAATCAAACGTTGTTTTGATAAACCTGAATATGCAGAACCTAAGGGTGCCTGGCATGTAATACGCAACTCAAGATATGGTTTTGGTAAATTCACCCCTATTCATGCAGAAGATATGCCTCGCTATGCGATGATTCTATTTTCAGGTGCCGAGATGCTAGTACCGCTTTTAATCCTAAAAGCAGAGGATGAAGGTTTGCAAAGTTTAGCCGAGTCAGCGCATTAATGGCGGCAGCAGGTTCCAACCCACATCGTCAGGATAACCAAGCTGTTTATGTCCTGCATACTTACCCATTCAAAGAAACCAGTCTCGTTGTTGAGTTGTTTGCGCATGGTTTTGGCCGGGTAGCAACTACAGCCAAAGGCGCGCGCCGTCCACGCTCCGCAATGCGTGGTATGTTGCAATCATTTCAGCCGCTACTAGCCACTTGGTCGGGTAAGCAAGAGCTTAAAACATTGCATGGTTTGGAGTGGGGTGGCGGTTTGTTGCTGCTGCAAGGTGAAGCCTTGATGTGCGGCTTTTACCTGAATGAGTTGCTGTTGCGCCTATTGCCTCGTGAAGATCCGCACGAAGCCTTGTTTGAATATTACAGCGCGACCCTAAAGACTTTAGCGAATAGTCAGGACTTAGCCAGCACATTGCGGCGTTTTGAGTTGAAACTGTTACAAGAGCTCGGTTATGCAATTCCGTTATTAACGGATGAAAGTGATGAGCCGATAGACGAAGCAATCACCTATCGTTATGAGGCTGAACATGGTGCCATTGCATCAAATGCAGCGTTAAGTCGCAATAAAAATGGCGTACAATTAATGGGTAAAACACTACTGGATATGGCTAAAGACGATTACAGCAATGTACAAACCCAGCAACAAAGTAAGCAGTTGATGCGTTACTTATTAGCGCATTATTTAGGTGATAAGCCGTTACATACCAGACAATTATTGATTGATTTGCAAGATAGAAAATTACAAAATGATTAAATTAGGTGTCAATATCGACCACGTTGCGACCATCCGTCAGGCACGTGGTACCAAGTATCCCAGCGTAGTGCAGGCAGCACTGCGCGCAGAGCAGTCAGGTGCGGATAGCATTACCTTGCATCTGCGCGAAGATCGTCGCCATATGCAAGACGCTGACGTGCGTGCGTTACGTGGCTTGCTGCAAACGCGTATGAATCTTGAGTGTGCAGTCACTGATGAAATGATAGGTATTGCACTTGAAGTCGCGCCACAGGATGTATGCCTGGTGCCTGAGCGTCGCGAAGAACGTACAACAGAAGGCGGTCTTGATGTTGTAGGCAACTTTGCCAATGTGCAAGCCGCGGTAAAAAAATTAAGCGATGTAGGTATTCGTGTCTCACTGTTTATAGGCCCAGATCTGGCACAAATTGATGCCGCAAAAAAGGTAGGCGCACCTGTAGTAGAGCTACATACAGGCACATTCGCCGATGCTGAAAGTACTGCCGATAAAGCACGAGAGTTAAAACGGATTCAGCAAGCGGTAGCACATGCATTAAGTTTAGGATTAGTCGTCAATGCTGGACATGGTCTGCACTATCATAACGTGCACGAAATCGCCTCAATTGAAGGTATTGAAGAGCTCAATATCGGCCATGCGATTGTTGCGCATGCGCTATTTGTTGGTTGGGATAACGCGGTACGAGAGATGAAAGCACTTATGAAAGAGTTCTCTTGCAAATAAGAGTTTCTCTTCAAACTTAAAGAGTATTTTCAAGATGATTTTCGGTATCGGTACAGATATAGTTGAAGTCGCTCGCATCGAGGCTTCCATTCAACAGTTTGGTGATGATTTCGCCAAACGTGTTCTGGCTGAGAGTGAGTTAGCCAGCTATCAGCAATCACATATAAAAGGGCGCTTTCTAGCGAAGCGTTTTGCGGCCAAAGAGGCATTCTCAAAAGCGCTAGGGACTGGCTTACGTGCGCCTGCCACCTTTCAAAATATTGCAGTCTCACATGACGATTTAGGTAAGCCGATCTTAATTTTGGCACCTGAGTTACAAGCGTTGTTGCACACTAAAAATATCACCCAAACACATATCAGTATTAGCGATGAAAAAAACCTAGCAGCAGCATTTGTGGTTTTAGAGATATGACTACAAACATTGCTGAAGCTGATTTAGCACGTCGCTTTGGTGGCGTATCACGCTTATATGGCGTAGATGGTTTTGCAAAGCTACAGGCAGTACACATTTGCGTGATAGGTATCGGTGGTGTGGGCTCTTGGGCTGCCGAAGCATTAGCGCGCAATGCAGTAGGGACAATTACACTGATTGATCTGGATAATATTGCTGAATCTAACGTAAATCGTCAATTGCATGCGGCAAATGGTGCATTTGGTAAAGCCAAGATTACTGTAATGGCCGAACGTATCCGTAGCATCAATCCAGCTGCAAAAGTGATTGAGATGGAAGATTTTGTCACCATTGAGAACGTAACTGCAATGCTAAATCACAACTACGATGGCGTGATTGATTGCATCGACGATGCAAAAGCTAAAATGGCAATCGCTGCTTTTTGCAAACAAAAGCAGATTCCCTTGGTAATTACAGGTGGTGCTGGTGGGCGCTTAGACCCTACTAGAATAAAGCATGCTGATTTGTCTGTCGTGTCCGGGGATAGGCTGTTAGCTAAGGTGCGTAATGGTTTGCGCCGCGACTATGCTTTTCCAAAAGGTATAGATTCTAAGAGTAAAACTAGCAAGCAAAACAAAGCATCTCAATTCGGTATCACCGCCGTGTATTCTGATGAGCCTATCATCAAGCCTGATAATGCATGTGAAACTGATGACAATGCAATCACCGGTTTAAACTGTGCTGGATATGGCTCTAGCGTGTGTGTGACTGCGCCATTTGGTTTTGCTGCTACGAGCCTGCTATTACAACAGCTATTAAATAAATAGCAGTATTGAGCGACCTGTCATTCGTATAGTCATTTCTATATGACTAACCAATTGGTCATAATATGAAAGCACAGACTTTTTCATCATAATTTCATCAATTTGTCACAATCGGCGAATAACATTAAATGCATAACAACCTAAAAGAAACTATGCGTTTAACTTACCCACCCTTGAAATTACTCAATCGGGATACCAGTATTTTGGCGTTCAACGAACGCGTATTGAGCCTTGCGCAAAATCCGGACTATCCCTTGCTGGAGCGTTTACGTTTTCTTTGTATCGTTTCTTCTAACCTGGACGAGTTCTTTGAAGTGCGTGCAGCACCACATGTGGATGCGATGCGTGATGATGAGCAACAGAGCGATATCAATGTGCAAAGCTACCAAGCGATTGCAGAAGTCGCACACGTGTTAGTCGATAAGCAATACCATATTTTTAATACGGAGTTGATGCCGGCATTAGCTGAAGAAGGCATACATCTGGTTTCTCATGGTGACCGCACAGCACAGCAACGACGTTGGGTGGCGCAATATTTTGAGGATGAGGTGAGGCCACTATTAGTGCCTGTCGCACTCGACCCTTCGCATCCTTTCCCACAAGTGGCCAATAAATCGCTTAATTTTATCGTGTCACTTGGTGGCACTGATGCATTTGGTCGCAGAAATAACATTGCGATTGTTAAAGTGCCGCGCGTCTTACCACGCTTGATTAAACTACCTAAAAACTTGAGCGGAAAACAGCAGAGATTTATTTCGTTATCAAGCGTGATTAGATCACATCTAGCGAGTTTGTTTGCCGGTAGAGAGGTGCTTAATTTTTCACAGTTCAGGGTCACGCGACATTCGGATTTGGCGGTAGATGAGGAAGATGTAAAGAATCTACGCACCGCACTCAGAAAGGGTCTGGTGCAGCGTAACTTTGGTGATGCAGTTCGTTTGGAAGTATCACATGGTTGCGATGAGCAATTGTCTAAATTCTTATTACAACAATTTGATTTACCCAAACAGTCGCTATATCGCGTGCATGGACCTGTGAACCTGGTGCGTTTGATGCAGTTGGCAGATTTGGCAGAGGGTGATGATCTGAAGTTCAAACCATTTGAACCTAGAATAAGCCAGAAATTGGTGGTGAATCAATCATTTTTTACTCAATTAAAACAGCAAGATATTCTCATCCATCAGCCTTATGAGAGCTTTGAGTCAGTCATAGATTTTCTGCGCGAAGCGGTGAACGACCCGGATGTATTATCGATACAGCAGACAATCTATCGTACTGGTGCTGACGCACGTATGCTCAAGTTGCTGCAAGAGGCGGTGCGGCGCGGTAAAGAAGTGATGGCGGTGGTAGAACTCAAGGCTAGGTTCGATGAGGAAGCTAACATCAACTGGGCTGAGGCGCTGGAGTCAGTAGGGGCGCAAGTGGTGTATGGCATTGTGGGTTTAAAAACGCATGCCAAGATGCTATTGGTGATGCGCCGTGAAGGTCAGCATCTCAAACATTATGGGCACATATCAACCGGTAATTACAACCCAAAAACGGCACGCCTCTATACCGACGTAAGTATGCTAACGGCTGACCCACAGATTACGCGGGATATGGAGCATCTGTTTAGACATATTGCCAGCCAGGTAAAATTGCCGCGTATGCAGAAACTATTGGTGGCACCGTTTAATTTGCATAGACGTATGCTTGCCAAGATTAAAGCGGCAGAACTCGCAGCAAAAGCAGGTAAGTCTGCGCGTATTATCTTAAAAATGAATGCGCTAACTGATGTGGCGCTTACTCAAGCCCTAGTGAAAGCGGGACGTGCAGGTGTCGAGATCGATCTGATTCTGCGCGGCGCATGTATCCTGCCGATAGACGCACCTGGGTTGGATGGCCGGATACGCGTACGCTCGATTATTGGCAGGTTATTGGAGCATTCACGTATCTTTTACTTTCAAATCGATGAGCATGAAAATATGTGGTTATCCAGTGCGGATTGGATGAATCGCAACATGATGCGACGCGTTGAGATTGCTTGGCCGATTGTGGATACAAAGAATCGCGCACGTATCTTGCAAGAGTGTTGCCAGATATATCTCGATGATAACCAAGATGCATGGCTACTCAATGCCGATGGTACCTATGTTCAAAGTATGCAGAACTTGGCTAAGTCTAAAGAAAAGTTGAATGAGCAAGTGCCAGTTTTGAGTGCGCAACAACGGCTCATTCAAAAATATGCAGAGTAGCGATCTTCATGAGATACAGACATGGCTAATTTGATTTTATGGCGGCATGCCGAAGCAGAAGATACCAGTGCAAGTGGTGAAGATATAGATCGTGCACTTACCAAGCGTGGACACAGAGATGCAGCAAAGATGGCGAGATGGCTCGATCGGCATTTGCCTGAGGGTACTAAAGTTTTTAGCAGTCCGGCACGGCGATGCTTGGAAACCGCGGCAGCTTTAAATCACGAAGTTGCTCCTAAAAAACAACGCAAAATAAAAGTGGCAGAATTTCTTGGCGTTGATAGTTCTGTAGCCGCTATTCTTAAAAAAGTGATGAACGACGACAGCAGTAAAACCATACTCATCATTGGTCATCAACCTAATCTTGGTCTGCTAATTTCAAAGATTCTGGGTATGCCGGAAAGTGCATGCAATGTGAAGAAGGGCGCAGTCTGGTGGCTACGTCAACGTGCCGTCCAAGGGACACAACAAACTTATTTGTTTGCAGTACGACAGCCAGACTTTTAGTAAGAAGTTAAATAGTCTGGCTGCAAACAAACTGCAGAGAAAGTTGTAATAGCATTGATTAATTCAAAGCACTATTTCTTTTTAGGTCTGCCCGTTTTAATCGCTGGTACTTTGCTCATGGCGGCTTTTAAAGCAGCTTCAGTCATGGCGGTAAGCTGCATAATACCCGCACGTAACAATTCACTTTTCTTTGCCGGTTGGCCAAGTTTGATTAAACGCTCTTTTAATACATAAAGTTGCGCGTACTCAACTTTAGGCATGGTGAAACTATCGCGTTCCATTTTTAATTTCGGTGATTTTTCTTTAGCTACTTTCTCAGTTTTCTTGGCAGCTACTTTGGTTACATTCGCTTTGCTCACAGGCTTGGCTGGGACTACTTTTTTAACTGCAGGCTTAGTAACACTTGTCTTAACTGGCGTGGCTTTAACTGCTGGTTTAGTTGTAGCAGGTTTTGCCACTTCAGCCTTTACCGGCTCAATTTTTTTTACAGGTGTATTTAATGCTGCAGCTTGCATTGGATTGATTTTAGACACGGTAATCTCCTAATTAAACGATATAAATAGTTTATACCGTTTATTTTATATTGCAATGTGTATTCCGTTAAGATTTTATGTGTTTATTGTGACGAAATTGTGACTTCAAATAGCCAGTTAGTTTTTTGCCAAGCCAGTGTTTCTTCATCTAATAAGTAATAGGATTGTGGATATTTCTCTGGCCAAGTTTTTGGCAAAGTTAATCGAATTATATTGTTAAGATAATCAAGCTGAATGCCGCGTAAATTAGGCATCTGCCGTGCATGACATAAAATCACTGCCAAGCGTATGCAGGCGAGCTGCATGACAAAGATACGGTCCGAGAAGTCGGCTTCCAGTTTCTTGAGTTTTGCTCTATGGCCTAATATTAAAAGACTCAAGCAATGCAGTTCACTTTGGGAAAAGCCGGGTGGGTCAGCATGGTCTAGTATGTAAGCGCCATGCAGATGTGCGTCGATAGGTGAGACAATACCGCCAATTTCATGCAGTAGCCCAGCCCAGCGTAACTTGCGCGAGTGTGACAAGCGCTCGCCGGGTGCAAAGTGGATATCATCACTGATTTTCTCAAATAACTTTTCTGCGACTTCCGCTACTGTTTGTGCGTGCGTTTCATCTACATCAAATTTGCGTGCTAAGCGCTGCACAGAGGCATCTCTTAAGTCTAGCATTTCGTTTTCACGGGCGAGCATGTCATAGAGTAAGCCATGGCGAAGAGCGCCTTTTGCTACATTTAAAGTTTCAATATTCAAGAAATCAAACACGGCAATCATCACAGACAAGCCACCGGCAATTACCGGTTTACGGTCTTCTTTTAAGCCTAACAAGCGTAGCTTATCTACATGGCGCGTGCGGATGAGTTCCTCGCGCAGCCAATGTAAGCCTTCCTTTGTGATTGTATCTATTGGTCTGCCATACTGAACTAACACATCTGCAATTGCGCCTACCGTGCCTGATGCGCCATAGGCGACATCCCACTGGGTGTTATTGAAGTGAGTACCTACTGTTTCAAAAATGGATTCGGCAGCAATCTCCGCGCGTGAGAATGCTTTTTCGGTAAAGTCGCCATTGGCAAAGTGTTTGAGTGACCATGCAACCGAACCAACGTGTACAGAGACTGTATGTTTAGACTCAAAACCTTGGCCTAGAATGAGCTCGGTAGAGCGTCCGCCAATGTCTACTACTAAGCGTTTTTCATTTGATTGTGGTAAGAAGCGACTAACGCCTTGGTAAATAAGACGCGCTTCTTCTACGCCGGAGATCACCTGTACCTCAAAGCCTAATGCTTTTTTAGCAAGCTTCAGGAATACATCGCGATTATTCGCTTCGCGCAGCGTTTGCGTGGCTACGGCGCGCACGTGAGATGCTTCAAAACCTTGTAAACGTTCGCCAAACCTTGCCAAGCAACGCAGACCGCGCTCAATCGCTTCTGGCGTCAGATTGTGGTCTTCGTCCAAATCGCCGCCTTGGCGAACCGGTTCTTTCAAATATTCTATGCGCTGGATATGACCGCTATCATGGCGGCCAATTTCCAGTCTAAAACTATTAGAACCCAGGTCTATTGCGGCGAGTAAGGCTTTATCTACGGGCGTGCTAACGCCATTGTTTGTATTATTTTCCATAATGATAAGTATGCACTTTTTACTTTTACCTTTGCTAGTAACTTTTTTAGAAACAATATTATTTTTTTCTATTTTGTATGAGTGACTTGAAAGTTTGATGACAAGTCCTAATTAACTATAGGTATCTATCAAACATGTAGGAGTTCAATATGGCTAAACAAAACACTCAAAACCAAACACCAGACCATAGTCCACAAACCATGGCATTCCAGGCAGAGGTTAAGCAACTTCTGCAACTGATGATTCACTCGCTGTATAGCAATAAAGAGATTGTATTGCGTGAGTTGATTTCTAACGCCTCAGATGCTGCTGATAAATTACGTTTTGAAGCTTTGGCTGATGGTAGTTTGTACGAGAATGATAGCGAGTTGAAGATTCGCGTAGCGTTCGATAAAGACGCACGCACTTTAACTGTGAGCGATAACGGCGTTGGTATGAGACGCGATGAAGTGATTGCCAACATTGGTACCATTGCAAAGTCTGGTACCAAAGAATTCTTTAATGCCCTAACGGGTGACCAAGCGAAAGATGCTAACTTGATTGGTCAGTTTGGTGTCGGTTTTTATTCTGCATTCATTATTGCTGACAAAGTAACGCTAACAACACGCCGTGCCGGTGCTACAGAGGCGGTGCGCTGGGAATCATCAGGTGAGGGTGACTACTCAATTGATACAACAGAAAAAGCAAACCGTGGCACAGAGATTGTTCTGCATCTACGTGAAGGTGAAGACGAGTTCTTAAGCGACTGGAAGCTGAAAACTATTATTCGTAAATATTCAGACCACATCACTTTACCTATCGTGATGAAGAAAACCGAGTGGAAAGATGGCGCTGAAGTTACCACAGATGAAGATGAAACTGTCAATAAAGCTTCAGCATTGTGGGCGCGTAGCAAAAACGATATTACTGAAGAGGAATACCAAGAGTTCTACAAACATGTTTCACATGATTTTGAAAACCCATTGGCCTATACGCATAGCCGTGTAGAGGGTAAGCAGGAATACATTTCCTTGCTGTACATCCCGAGCAAAGCGCCGTTTGATTTATATGACCGTGAACGTCGCCATGGCATCAAGTTGTACGTCAAGCGCGTATTCATCATGGAAGACGCTGAGAAGCTGATGCCACAGTATCTGCGCTTTGTACGTGGTGTGATCGATACTTCTGACCTGCCGTTGAATGTGTCGCGTGAAATCTTGCAATCAAGTCGCGATGTGGACGCGATCAAAGCTGGCTCAGTGAAAAAGATACTGGGCGTGCTAGAAGACATGGCAGAAAACAAGCCTGAAGACTATGCTAAGTTCTATGAAGAGTTCGGCCGTGTATTGAAAGAAGGCCCAGGTGAAGACTTTGCCAATAAAGAGAAAATCGCTGGCTTATTGAGATTCGCCTCTACTAAAGCCGATACAGAAGTGCAAAATGTATCGTTAAAAGATTACATTGCACGCATGCAGCCTGAGCAAGACGTGATTTATTACATTACGGCAGATAGTTTTGCCGCTGCGCAACACAGCCCGCATCTGGAAATCTTCCGTAAAAAAGGCATCGAAGTATTGCTGATGTCGGACAGGGTGGATGAATGGCTATTAGGCAGTCTCACCGAGTTTGAAGGCAAGAAACTGCAATCGATTGCTAAGGGCGATTTGGATTTAGGTAAGCTGGAGTCTGATACCGAAAAAGAAATTCAAAAGAAAATCGAAGAAGAAGCTAAAACCTTGATTGAGAAAATCAAAAATACGCTGGGTGACCAAGTCAAAGATGTGCGTGTTACGCATCGTTTAACCGATTCACCGGCTTGTTTGGTGAGTGATGCACATGATCTGTCAGGTAATTTGGCGCGTATCTTAAAAGCGGCTGGTCAAAAAGCGCCGGAGACCAAACCGATTCTTGAAATTAACCCAACGCATAAGCTAGTAAAGCGTCTTGAAAATGAATCTACAGACACAGTTTTTAACGACTTGGCTTATGTATTATTTGATCAGGCATTGTTGGCTGAAGGTGGTGCACTAGAAGATCCGGCAAGCTTTGTGAAGCGCATGAATAGCTTAATTAGTTAGTTTGTCTTGCTCAA
>DATHXI010000077.1:0-28293 GCA_035459705.1 Methylotenera sp.
GGTGCAATTAAGGGCTGGGTGCTAGTGATGACTGCTTTAACATTTTTATATTCACCTTTAGGTAGCGTGACAAATAAATTATTCGTTACGGTAGACGCCACTTGGTTTTCGCCACCTTTCCAAACTTTAAGCTGGCTGATTGCCTGCCCTTGTTTGTAAACTAAGTGTGAATCAAAGAATTGAAAGCCATAATTCAGCAGTTTTTGACTTTCGGTTGCGCGAGCAGCATCTGTCGGTGCGCCTAATACTACCGCGATGCGGCGTGTGTCATTACGCTTGGCTGAGGAGATCAAACAAAACCCGGCAGATTCCGTATGCCCTGTTTTCATGCCATCTACGTTTGGATCCAGCCAAAGTAAGCGGTTGCGGTTAGGTTGAGTGATTTTATTGTAGGTATATTCTTTGCTCGAATATAAGCGCTGATACTCCTCTGGAAAGTCGCGAATCAAGGCTGCTGCCAATATCGCCAAGTCTCCTGCAGTGGTGTAGTGCTGCGGGTCAGGTAAACCAGTGGCGTTAACGTAATGTGTATTTTTCATGCCCAAACGTTGCGCTTCTTTGTTCATCATTTCAGCAAATAAAGTCTCCGAGCTTGCAATCCCTTCTGCTAATGCAATGGAAGAATCATTGCCTGACTGAATGATGGTGCCATGTAGAAGCTCATCCACAGTGACAGGCTTATTGGGTTCAATAAACATCTTAGAACCTTCTACCTTCCAAGCCAATTCGCTCACAGGCAGCGTTTGTGTGAGTGATAAATGCCCATCTTTAAGTGCTTTGAAACTCAAATAAGCGGTCATGATTTTAGTGAGGGATGCTGGCTCAACACGCATATTGCTGTTGTATGAGGCAATCACATGGTCACTATTAAAGTCTTTGAGTAGATAGGCTTTGACCGCTAAATTCGGTGGTGGCGCTATCTGTGCGTTGCCGGCATTAGCGCTTTGGACTACAGATAGGCTAGAGAAGATAAGGGCTAAAAAGATACGAGTAATTATTTGCATGAATTTTGATTAACTTATTGAAGTTGGACGATAGCAGAAATGTTGAGTCGTTTGCGGATAGTGCTAGCTGAGCTGTCAGCTTCTTTTTTATTCACATAAGGCCCAAGCCTTACGCGATAAAGACCATTATTATACACGTTCGCAAGACCGACATTTTCTGCTAATTCTAATGCTTGGATTTTCTTCTGTAGCAAATCACCATTCATCTCATTTTTGAAGGCGCCTACTTGTACATAATATTGCATTGCTGCTGCATTAGCGTTTATTACCATTGGTGTAGCAGTACTGCTCTGCGCTATTGCAGCTGGTTGCGGTGTATTTGGGCTGGGTATTCTTTGTAAGGCTTCAGGGCTGGTGTCTATCGCTTCGACTTCCACTAAACCGCTACCTTGGCCAATCAGACGTAATTTATGAGCAGCTGCATAAGATAGGTCAATTAAACGGTCGTGTTTGAATGGACCTCTATCATTGATACGTACGATGACAGAGCGACCATTTGCCGGGTTGGTGACTTTTACGTAGCTAGGCAACGGCAACGTAGGATGTGCGCCAGACATTCCGTACATGTCGTAAACCTCGCCGCTAGAGGTTTTTTTACCGTGATAGCGTTTGCCATACCAAGAGGCCACCCCCTGTTTTTTGTATGGGCTGAAACTGGTCATGGGGGTATAACGCTGACCCAGTGCCGTGTAAGGTTTATTTGCACGGGCAAGTGGCGTTTCAGTTCTTAATGTGGCGTCAGGAATGCTATCGATATCTGCCGGTGGAGTATCTCCTGGGCCATCATCTAAATAGTATCCACCCGAACCAGATGTAGACGGCTTAGTGGCGGCGGGCGCCTTGGTCTCTGGCCGAGTTACCGTGTCTCCGCCGCATGCCGTTAGCAGGCTGAAGATTGCTACGATAAATAGTGGGATGACACATTTTTGCAGATTTAACATTTAAGTGGCCACCAATTTTTTATGGGTTTGTATGCTCATTAAAATACCAAAGCTCAGACATAGTGTCACCATAGAAGTGCCACCATAGCTAATCAAAGGTAATGGAACGCCTACCACGGGCAGAATGCCACTCACCATGCCCATATTGACAAAAGCATAGGTAAAGAACGTTAGCGTAATACTGCCTGCTAATAATCTGGAGAACGTATTTTGTGCCTGAGATGCGATGATTAGGCCACGTATGATAATCAGACTAAATAGCCCAAGTAGCAGTAGATTACCTAATAAACCAAATTCTTCGCCAAACACTGCGAAAATGAAGTCCGTAGTGCGTTCCGGTAGAAAGTCCAGCTGTGCTTGTGTGCCGTTTAGCCAGCCTTTACCAGCCGTGCCGCCGGAGCCTAATGCAATAATTGCCTGAATGGTGTGATAGCCTGCGCCTAATGGATCTTGTGTCGGGTCGAGCAGTATTTCAATGCGTCGTCGTTGATAATCATGCAGCATAGACCAAAATACCGGGCTGAGTGCACCTAATAATACTGTGCCACCTAATAAAAATTTCCAACTTAAGCCCGCTAAAAAGAGCACATAGAACCCAGAGGCGGTAATGAGCAAAGCGGTACCTAGATCCGGTTGTTTCATGATTAAAGCTACAGGTACTAATAGCAACAAGCCGCCAACGGTAAAGTCGCCGATGCTGGGCTTGCCTTCTCTTTTCGAAAAATACCAAGCCAACATCATTGGCATAGCTATACGCATGATTTCGGAAGGTTGTATTGTTGCAAAGCCTAAATCCAACCAACGTCGTGCGCCATGGCTGATTTCACCAAATAATGCAACACCAATCAAGAGTAAAACGCCAGCCGCATATAAGGGCAGTGCTGCACGTTCTAGCTGGTTAGGGGCAATGTTTGCGGCAATCCACATAAAACTTAATGCCACAATAATATTAATGCCTTGGGCATAAATGCGCTCGAAGTTTTGTCCAGATGCGCTGTATAACACAAATAAACCGACCATTAGCGTGAAAAACAAACACGCCATCAAGAATGAATCGATGTGCTTAACTAGTATATGAAATAGTTTGCTAATCATGCGGCTCTTCTTCTGGCGTTGGTTTGGGTGCAGCTATAGCAGCGTTATTTGGAGAATTAGGTGGTGTTTGAATCTCTTCTTTGGGCGCTTCAACTGCTGGTAGTTTACCTAGTAAATAATAATCCATCACTTTTCTGGCAATGGGCCCTGCGGTAGAGCCGCCATGTCTACCATTCTCTACAATCACTGCCAATGCGATTGTCGGATCCTCTGCCGGAGCGTAGGCAATAAACAAAGCGTGATCAAGATGGCGTGCATTGATGGTGCTTTCATTATATTTTTCGTTTTGTTTGATGCCAATTACTTGGGCGGTACCAGTTTTTGCAGCAATGCTGTAGCCAGCATTGGCACCTACGCTGGCAGCGGTGCCGCCTGGTAATGTGACATCGATCATGCCACGTTTCACGATTTCTATATTGGTTGGATTAAGCACCACTTTATCCTGCACTACCATAGGCATTACCTGGCTTTCACCAGTCATTGCTTTTTGAATCTGTGTGACCAGGCGTGGTTTTATGGCGACGCCATTGTTGGCCAGAATTGCTGTGGCCTGTGCCAACTGCAAAGGCGTGACCAAAGTATAGCCTTGACCAATACCCACAATCACGGTTTCACCCGGATACCATTTTTGTTTAAAGCGACGCATCTTCCATTCAGGTGTCGGCAACAGGCCTTCAATCTCGCCTTGAATATCCAGGCCGGTTTTTCTGCCGAAACCAAAGTGTCTGACAAATGAAGTCAGTTTCTCAATACCAAGTTCCATCGCCAAGCCATAAAAGAATGTATCGCAGGAGATGGTAATGGCGCGCTGCATATCAACCATGCCATGTCCACCAGGTTTCCAGTCACGGTAGCGGTGCCTATTGTTAGGCAGGGTAAAGTAACCTGCATCATGAATCGTAAATGGCGGCGCACGTTTGCCAGCTTCCAATCCTGCTAGGGCGGTAAATGGTTTAAAGGTTGAACCGGGAGGGTAAATGCCCTTCAGCGGGCGATTGATGAGCGGCTTATCTAAAGACTCGTTGAGCAACTTCCAGTTCTCAACATCAATGCCGTCTACAAATAAATTAGGGTCAAAGGTGGGTTGGCTCACATAACTTAACACTTCGCCCGTTTTGGGGTTGATAGCCACCAACGCACCGCGATAGTCACCGAACGCTGTTTCAGCGATTTCCTGCAATTTGCTATCTGCAGACAGAATGAGATTGTCACCTGGCACCGGAGCTGTGCTTGATAGCACACGTACTGCATGGCCGTCGGCGTCGATCTCAACTTGCTGGAAACCGGTGGTGCCATGTAAGTAACGTTCATAGAATTGCTCGATACCACTTTTGCCGATGTGATCTGAACCCTTGTAATTGGAAAGGTCGCCAGACTTTTCAAGATTGGTCAGGTCTTTATCATTGATGCGTCCGATATAGCCGACCATATGTGAGCCGAGTTTGCCCAGAGGGTAATGGCGGAATAGTCTGGATTTGATTTCTACGCCCGGAAAGCGGTAATGGTTGACCGCGAACTTTGCTGCCTCAACTTCATTTAAGTGGGTGCGAATCGGCACACTTTCAAAGCTATGACTTTGTTCACGGAATTTTTTGAAGCGTTTTCGATCAAGTGTGCTTACCTCGACTAACTGACTCACTTCGGCAATCGTCGCCTCGATGTCTTCTACTTTTGCAGGGGTGATTTCTAGCGTATAGACAAAAAAATTGTGAGCGAGCACTACACCATTCTTGTCGAGAATCAGGCCGCGATTCGGTACGATGGGCACTAGGGAAATGCGATTGTTTTCCGCGAGCGTTTGATAGTGGTTGTATTGCGTAACTTGTAAATAAAAGAAGCGAAAAGCGAGCAAACCAAACAAGCCCAATACGACAAAAGCAGCAAAGCCTAGTCGAAGCTTGAAATGATATTGCTCATGCTGATAGTTTCTAAGTTCAGCGCGCATACCTAAAAATCAAACACCACGTGAACGCCCACCTGTATTCAAGCCGAAGAGAACAGCGATTTGCCATAATAAAATGCCTGTAATACTCGGTAATAAGTAAGACCAACCTAAAGCTTCTGCGCCACTAAAGGTTTTGAGTATGAGTAACGTAATCTGCGAAATAATTAGCAGCAGGAATACGTAGAACACTTGTTGTGTACCGTTGAACAATACTAAGCGGCGCTGATAAACCACGGCAAAGAATGCAGTCACCGTGTAAGCCATTGCATATTGGCCAAAAGTGCCGCCTGTTGCTAAATCTACGAATAGGCCCACACACCATGCGGTGCCTACATTACATAGATTGGGTGCACGTATCAGCCAGAAGATGATGACGAGCAACACAAAGTCGGGGCGCAACTTTAGCGCCAGGCCAGACCAAGGCAATAGTAAACAAAGGTATGCCAGTATCAACGATAAATAAATAGATTTGAGCTTACTGGAGTGCATTAGGTTTGCTCATATTGTTAGGTTGTTGATTAGTCGGTGTCTTTTCTACTGCATTTTGAGATGGAGATTTCGCATCTATTTTTGTTTGCTCTTTCGTTGCTGAAAGGTCTTTGTTTTCTTCTTTTGGTAAAACATCAACTTTTGGAATACTGACTAAAAGTACTTGTCTGTGGTTTTCTACGCCGCCGGTAGGCACGCAGATAATGCGTGCAAAAGGCGAGTCCGGCGTAATTTCTATCTGTGAAACAGTCGCAACGGCAAGCCCCGCAGGGTAAATCCCGTCGATACCTGATGTGACTAATTTATCGCCGCGACGTATGTCCACGTTGGTTGGCAGGTAAGGTAAATCCAATGTGTTGTCACGACCATGGCCAAAAGCAATGGCGCGTAAACCATTGCGCTCAACCTGTATAGGAATCGCAAGCGACTTATCGGTAATTAACGTGACTTCGCTGCTCAGTGGATAGGTGCGTGTGACTTGGCCAATCACGCCTGTGGCGTCAACTACCGCTTCGCCAGTAAGAATTTGATGGGATTCACCGCGATTCACAATGATTTTCTTGGTGAAAGGGTCGCGACCTACATGCGCAATCTCACCCAAGACACTGTTTTGTACTAGGGCTTTGTTCACTTTTAATAAATGACGCAGATGTTCATTCTCAAGTGCGAGTGTATTTAGCCTTTGCAGCTGGATGCTTTGTTCCAGCGCTTGCTGTTTTAATTGCTCATTCTCATCCAAGAGATAGTGATGCGTAGAGAAATATTCGCTAGTATCACGATAAAGTTTAGTTGGTAGATTCGCAACTACCTGCAGCGGATGGAGTATGGCCACTAAATTTTGGCGCAGACTGATGAGGTATTGCAGGCGTGAATCCGTTGCCATTAAAGCGAGGGACAGCGCAGAAAAAAACACCAGGCGTGCAAAAGAGCTGGGGCCACGCGCAAAGAATGCAGGTGTTTGTTGTTGCTCGAGTTTGTGGTTAAAGCCGTGCATCATGAATTAGACTATGCTCAAAATCTCTGTAAATTAAATGTTAGTCTGGTAAATTGCAGTCTGTGTTTTAAGGACAATCGTTTATTCTTCCAAGTGCTTATTTTGCTTAGTTCTTATCTTGTATAGTGCTTACCATATAAAATTAGGCCGTATCAAACGGCCTAAAATCATACGTTTACTCTAAGCTCGCCTTTAAGCGTTATCAGTGCCAGCTTAATGCTTAAACTATTCGTGGGCGAATACACTACCCAACTTATCCATTTCTTCTAAAGCACGACCACAGCCACGCGCCACGCAAGTGAGAGGGTCTTCAGCCACGATGACTGGTAAACCAGTCTCCTCAACTAATAGCCTGTCCAAATCACGTAATAATGCGCCGCCGCCAGTCAGTACCATGCCTTTTTCAGCAATGTCAGCGCCGAGTTCTGGCGGTGTTTGCTCGAGTGCAGATTTCACTGCGCCTACGATTGAGTTCAATGGCTCAGTCAACGCTTCCAGAATTTCATTGCTAGAAATTGTGAATTTACGTGGCAAGCCTTCCGCAAGATTGCGACCAGTCACTTCCATCTCTAATACCGCAGAGCCTGGGAAAGCCGAACCGATTTTTTTCTTGATTGCCTCAGCAGTAGGTTCAGAGATTTGCATGCCATAGTTGCGGCGAATGTAATCAATAATGGCTTGGTCGAATTTGTCACCGCCAACACGTTCAGATTTAGCGTAAACAATACCGCCCAGTGAAATAACGCCTACTTCGGTTGTGCCGCCACCAATGTCGACCACCATAGAGCCCGTTGCTTCGGCCACTGGCATGTCGGCACCAATCGCTGCTGCCATTGGTTCTTCAATCAAAAATACTTGCTTGGCACCAGCGCGCTCGGCAGATTCTTTAATCGCACGGCGTTCTACTTGAGTTGAACCGACTGGTACGCAGATAATGATACGTGGGCTTGGTGAGAACCAGCGCGAATCATGCACGCGGCGAATAAAGTATTTGAGCATCTGCTCAGTAATCGTGAAGTCAGCAATCACGCCATCTTTCATTGGACGAATCGCTTGAATGTTGGCCGGCGAACGCCCCAACATGCCTTTGGCCTCAGCGCCTACAGCCAGCAAAATCTTTTTGCCATTGGGACCGCCTTCAAGGCGAATTGCGACGACTGAAGGCTCATCTAGAACGATACCTCTGCCACGCGCGTAAATTAGTGTGTTTGCAGTACCCAAATCGATGGCAAGATCATTTGAAAAGTAGCTATTTATAAAACCGAACATTATGTTTTTCCCGTATTCAATACAAATGCGATGCTGGATGACAGCTTAATCTATTTTCACGATTAAGGTGCGCATAAAATCAGGGTATAATACCGCATATCTTATTGAAAATTAAGATGTGATTACATCTTGTTACAAAACTAAAACAATAAGCAAAAGTTACTGGGCGGAAGTCAGTAAAATCAAAGTAATTTGATGATTCAGCCACTTGAACTGTATTAATTAAAAATTAATTAAATTTCGGATTATTGAAGCATGGCACTTAGCATTGAAGATATAAAAAAAATCGCACATTTGGCGCGAATCGAAGTTAATGACAGCGATGCCGCGGCCACTCTAACTAAACTATCAGGCATTCTAGGCCTGATAGAGCAAATGCAGGCGGTAGATACCATTGGCATCGTGCCTATGTCGCATTCGCAGGAGCTAAGTCAGCGCCTTCGCGATGATGTCGTAACCAAAACAAATCTACGTACTGAATTTCAAAAAACAGCCCCTGTTCTGGGTAATGGCTCAACTGAGCAAGCCGTGGCGAATGGTCTGTATCTTGTACCTAAAGTAATCGAATAATAATATGATAAACAGTTCCTTAAAACAGCTTGGAGAAATGCTCCAAACGAAGAAAATCTCTAGTGTTGAATTAACGCAATCGTTCCTTACCCGTATTCAGCAATACAACCCCAGTATCAATGCCTATATTGCTCTGGACGAAGCAAAAACCTTGGCACAAGCCAAGGCGGCTGATGTACGTATTGCTGCAGGCAATGTCGCACCGTTAACGGGTATACCGATTGCGCAGAAGGACATTTTTTGTGCCAAAGGCTGGCAGACGACTTGTGGCTCCAAAATGCTCGCCAATTTTGTGGCACCTTACGATGCACATGTGATTACGCAGTTTGATGCTGCAGGCGCGGTGAATTTGGGTAAAACCAATATGGATGAGTTCGCTATGGGCTCATCTAATGAAACCAGTTATTTTGGTGGCGTAAAAAATCCTTGGGATTTTGACCGCGTACCGGGTGGTAGTAGCGGCGGTAGCGCAGCGGCAGTGGCGGCACGCTTATGCGCGGCTGCTACCGGCACTGATACCGGCGGTTCCATTAGGCAGCCTGCGAGTCTTTGCGGCTTTACCGGCTTAAAACCAACCTACGGCGTGGTGTCGCGTTACGGCATGATAGCTTTTGCCTCTAGTTTAGACCAAGCAGGGCCAATGGCTAAAAGCGCAGAAGACTGTGCATTGATGATGAACGTGATGGCAGGTTTTGATGAGCGTGATTCCACCAGCCTGAATCGTGAAAAAGAAGATTACACCAGAGATTTGAACAAACCGTTACAAGGTTTGCGTATCGGCTTACCAACGGAGTTCTTTGCTGATGGCCTAGATGCTAGCGTAGGTGAAGTGATTGAAACTGCCATTGCCGAATACAAAAAACTGGGTGCTGAGATTGTAGAAATCTCGTTGCCGAATACGGGTTTATCAATTCCTGTTTATTACGTGTTAGCGCCAGCAGAAGCCTCCAGCAATCTATCGCGCTATGATGGCGTACGTTACGGCCACCGTGCGGAATCTTATACTGACTTGATGGACATGTACTGCAAGAGCCGTGCTGAAGGTTTTGGCGCAGAAGTGAAACGCCGCATCTTGATTGGCACTTATGTATTGAGCGCAGGTTACTACGATGCGTACTATTTGAAAGCCCAGCAGATTCGCCGTTTGATTGCACAAGACTTTGTCGAAGCGTTTAAAAAATGTGACGTCATCATGGGGCCAGCCGCGCCTTCAACAGCATTTAAGGCTGGTGAAAAAGTGGATGATCCAGTGGCAATGTATCTGCAGGATATCTACACCATTTCTACCAATTTGGCAGGTTTGCCGGGTATGAGCGTCCCAGCCGGCTTCAGTACCAGCAGTGATGGCAAGGCATTGCCGGTTGGTTTGCAAATCATTGGTAATTATTTTGATGAAGCGCGCATGCTGAATGTAGCGCATCAGTATCAACAAGTGACGGATTGGCATACGGCCATTCCAGAGGGTCTAGCATAATGGAATGGGAAGTCGTCATCGGGCTGGAAACACATACCCAGCTGCAAACTAATACCAAGATTTTTTCTGGCGCATCTATTAAATACGGCGCGGAGCCAAATACTCAAGCCTGTGAGGTGAGCATTGCGCTGCCTGGCGTGTTGCCAGTATTGAACAAAGAAGCCGTACAATGCGCCATTAAATTTGGTTTGGCAATCAATGCAGAAATCGCGCCGCGTTCTGTATTTGCGCGTAAAAATTATTTTTACCCAGATTTGCCCAAAGGTTATCAAATCAGCCAATACGAACTGCCGGTAGTTGGTAAAGGTGCAGTGACGATTCAAGTGCCAGCTGCTGGTAAAAACCCAGCGTATGAAAAAGTCATCAACATCACTCGCGCACATTTGGAAGAAGATGCGGGTAAGTCGGTGCATGGCGCTGTAGAGGGCATGAGCGGTATCGATTTAAACCGCGCCGGTACGCCATTGCTGGAAATCGTTACTGAACCAGATATGCGTTCAGCCGCCGAAGCGGTAGCCTATGCCAAGAAACTACATGAGCTAGTGCAATGGATTGGTATTTGCGACGGTAATATGCAAGAAGGTAGCTTCCGCTGTGACGTCAACGTATCAGTGCGACCAAAAGGTACGGATAAACTAGGTACGCGCCGCGAGATTAAGAACCTGAACTCGTTCAAATTCATGACACAGGCGATTGAATACGAAACACGCTGGCAGATCGAAACACTGGAAGATGGCGGAACGATACAACAGGCGACGGTGCTGTTTAACCCAGATACTAGTGAAACACGTGCGATGCGTAGCAAAGAGGAGGCAAACGATTACCGCTACTTCCCAGACCCTGATTTGCTGCCACTTGAAGTGACGGAAGCCGATAAAGCAGCTGTAAAAGCCAATATGCCGGAATTACCAGAAGCCATGAAGGCGCGCTTCGAAGCGCAATATGGCTTATCAAGCTACGACGCCAGCGCGCTCACCACTTCACGTGAGTTGGCTGCTTACTTTGTTGCTGCTGTAGATGCTGGGGCAGAGGCAAAGCAAGCAGCGAACTGGGTGATGGGCAGTATTTCAGCCAAACTCAATGCAGAAGACAAACCAATTTCAGCTTCACCTGTAAGCGCGTCCCAACTCGCGCAGTTGCTTAAACGCATTGCCGATAACACCATTTCCAACAATGCGGCTAAGCAAGTGTTTGAAGCAATGTGGGCTGGCGATAGTGAGGTAGATGCCATTATCGAGAAACTCGGTCTTAAACAAGTTTCCGATAGTGGCGCGATTGAAGCGATTATTGACGAAGTGTTAGCCGCGAATGCCACAATGGTTGAAGAATTCAAAGCTGGTAAAGAAAAAGCCTTTAATGCGCTGGTCGGTCAAGCTATGAAAGCCTCAAAAGGTAAGGCCAATCCGGCGCAAGTGAACGAGGTTTTGAAGAAAAAACTGACGGCCTAGTTGTTATTTACGGTTTAGCTGTTAAAGGAGCTTCAGTTGGAGCCGCCGCGCTACCATTGGCGTGGCTTCTTAATAAGATATAACGTTTTTTATCATCATCAAAACGTTTCCGTGTGGCATCCATCGCAGTTTTGCGCTCAAGGATTTGCTTATCTATTTTTGAGAGTTCAGCTTGATTGGTTTTGATGTCAGCAGCAATATCTGCAGGTACAGGTTTTTTATTTTTCACATATCCATTTGCATATTTTTGATGCTCTGCTAGCCGTTTTTGACTGTTAGTTTTTTGTAGTTGCAAGCCTTCTAGCGTCACTAGGTCTAACTGTAGATTGCGGTCGCGTGCTAAATCAATTTCACTTTCATGGGTGAAAGCACTCAATAGCGCCTTGTCTTTTTTATCTTGTTCTATTTTCGCCAGTGATAAAGATTCATCTTGATAGCTGATAGGCTTATTACGTTTAACGGTAATGCCTTGCTGATTGATAAGTGAATTCTCGCGATTAGAATATTGGGCAGGAATACTGTCACCATAGTGGGTGACGCCCTTATCATCTTTCCATTTGACGATGCGTTTTTCATCCGCATGTGCGTGCTGCGTAAAAGCTATTAGTGTTAATAAAATCAAGAAACAAAAGCCTACCAATTCGCGTTTGGTTTTATCAGTGTTTATTGTTAGCGGTTGAGTCATGATGCCCCTGTAAAGTCAGTCTACGCCATACAACTGGCGATACGCTGTCACAGCATGCAAATTGTGCGCCATATCTTGCTGATTTTGCAAATAACTCATTAAATCGTTTAAATTGGTAATAGCACAAACAGGAATCTTATTATTTTCAATGACTTCCTGAACGGCAGATAGTTCGCCTAAACCTTTTTCTTGTCTATCAATGGCAATTGCCACGCCGCAAGCAGTGGCGCCGTTCGAAGAAATCAATTCTACGGACTCTCTTACCGACGTTCCTGCCGAAATTACGTCATCAATGATGAGCACTCGACCTTTGAGCGGGCTACCTACAATCAGGCCACCTTCACCATGATCTTTGGCTTCCTTGCGATTATAGGCATAGGGGATATTGTGACCATTTTTGGCAAATGCGATAGCGATACTGGCTACTAATGTAATACCTTTATACGCTGGACCAAACAGCATATCAAACTCAATACCGGAGTCTTTGATAGCCGCCGCGTAGAATTCGCCGAGTTTCATCAGGCTTTCGCCGTCATTAAACAGCCCGGCATTGAAAAAGTATGGGCTTAAGCGACCGGCCTTAGTTTTGAATTCACCAAAGCGCAGCACGTCTTTTTTAATGGCAAATGCGATAAACTCTTGTCTGAAATGATCTTGGTCTAAATTTTGGTCTCGGCTCATGGTATTTAATTTCGTGTAACTAGAAAATAAGGATAAAGTTTTGAGGATTATATCGCTAAACCTAAATGGCATACGCTCGGCAACCAATAAAGGTTTACAAGCCTGGTTACAAACACAAAATGCAGACATCGTTTGTATGCAAGAAATCAAGGCACAGGCGGCTGACATGACTGCTGAGATGTTAAATCCGGCTGGATATTACGGTTACTTTCATTATGCCGAAAAGAAGGGATATAGCGGTGTGGGTATTTATTCGAAAACCCAGCCAGATGTGATTATTGAGGGTTTGAATATTCCCGATATTGACAGTGAAGGTCGTTATATCGAGTGTCAATTTGGCAATTTGAGCGTTGTGTCGCTCTATTTACCATCTGGGTCTAGTGGTGAAGAGCGCCAAGCTTTTAAATTCAGTGTCATGGCGCGCTTCATGCCGCACTTACAAGCGCTAGTTGCCAGTGGTCGTGAAGTGGTGATTTGTGGCGATTGGAATATCGCGCACAAAGAAGCAGACCTGAAAAATTGGAAGGGCAATAAGAAGAATTCAGGGTTCTTGCCAGAAGAGCGCGCATGGTTAAGCGAATTATTTGACCAAATTGGTTGGGTTGATGTGTATCGTGGGCTGCATCCAGAGACCACTGACGAATGCTACACTTGGTGGAGTAACCGTGGCCAAGCTTGGGCTAAGAATGTGGGTTGGCGCATTGATTACCAGATAGCTACGCCTAAAACTGCCGCGCTAGCAGCAGCAGCCAGTATCTATAAAGCAGAGCGTTTTAGTGATCATGCGCCGTTAATTATTGATTATTCGTAGCGATTGGTCATTATGTATTGTTAGCTACAGAATGGTAATTGCAGGCTTTGCAAAATCTCACCATTGCGTGAATTTTGCACAAAAATCACGGCCCCGGCATTGCGACCTTTCCATTCAAGTTTTAAGGTGATGTTTTTACTAAACTCGTTTTTGTTATTGAGTTGATAGGCACCGAGTAAATCTCTCACCACATAATCATGTTTGAGTTGACGACCATTATTCTCGCCAGCATGTACTTGGCTGACTAATTTATTTTCGTAGATTGCTATAAAGACGTCAGCGTTCTGGATATCATTTGCTTTCACAACTTGTGCAGTGGCATTAAGCAAAATCTCGCCATTGGCCTGAGTAGAAGCATCTAAAGTCAGATTTGCGCGTGCGGCTTGTTTCAAGCTGTTTTCCACACCTTGATTTAAACGCGAACCATCCCAGCCTCTAAAGTCTTTACCATTGAATACGAACTGTGGCGTGTATACAAAGCCAGCACCATCAAAAGCAGCTGTTTTGCGCTGTCTGTCGCTGTATTCAGGTTTTGAGAATCTATCCTTCCAGCCGATGTAATTCCAGTAGTCCACATGAAACGCCAGCGGTACTACTTTGTCAGCACCCAACTTGAGATTGCTCAACCATTTATCAGCAGGAGGGCAGCTACTGCAACCTTCGGAAGTGTAGAGCTCAAGCAATGGCGTAGTTTGTAAGCCACTTTTGGCGGAGCATTCGGCTGCAATTAGCGCGGTTGGCATGATGGATAAGGCTAATGGTGCAACAAGGTGGGTAATGACATTCAACAATCGCATAACTTTCTCCTTGGAGGGTTAATGCTTTGTCGTTAAGTTTACATAAAACTTACACCACAATTTGTAGGTCTATATTGGATTAATTGTTTTCTAGGTAAGGCCCGTTTTTAATTCAATTGTGCGTGAGTTTGAAGCGCGTGCACTTAATCAAAAAAACAAATTTACTTTGTGAAAGCTGAATCATTATTAAACTTTATAATCATTCAGTACTGCCCAGTTTAATACTCTTAGCGATGGCGTCTTTGAGTAGCAACATTGCTGTTGCCCAAGAACTCTATCTCAATAATATGCCAGACAGTGTCAGCAATATTTATTCAGATGTTGATATGCGTGTGCGTCTTGCCAATAAACCGAATGAAGATGCCTGTGCACATGAGCAGTGTGCGTTGAATGCCGCATTCGATGCGCAAGTGCAGGAATTAGGAGGGCGATTGGCGATTGCAGCTTATAAACTGTACCCGGATATCAAGCAAAGAGTTTCGCGATTTTCGTTCAGTGTAGTGGATAAAAAAGAACCTGGCATGGCTTCAAATGCGGCTGGCAAGATTGTGGTGTTTCGCGGAGTACAGCGTCTGGGGTTGAGCGAGGATGCATTAGCTTTTCTAATCGCGCGTGAGATGGGTCACGTGATTGGACGCCACCATGATAAAAATACTTCGACCAAAATTATAATCTCTGTGTTGGCCAGCGTTTTATTTCCTGTGGTCACGATTTTTAGCGCTAATTTAGTAGCTCAAGCTTCTAATGCAACAAGTTTGGTGACTAGCGCGGCTTCTACGGCTACTTCATATTATGGCTCTGAAGTTGTGTTAGCTAGAGTCAAACCAAGTCAACTCAAAGAGTCAGATGATATTGCGCTTCAATTATTAGAGGCTGAGGGGCGAGACATACGTTCAGTTACCAGCATATTGCAACAGAACAAGGGGGATGGCAACTGGTCGAAAGACTTACAAATTACTGCGCAGTATCTAGATAGGATGTTAGTAAAAGTGGATGCTGCAATGGAAATCGAGCATGTGGCAGATAAGAGTTTGAAATAGTCTGCCTTTTACAACTTTCCTTCACCGTTTTCATTCCATGGCGCAATTTTGATTAGCAACAACATGCCGGGGATGGCTGCCAAAAAGCAAAAAATGAAAAAGTTCTTCCAGCCCAGATCTTCGACTAAATAGCCGGTGGCAGCATTAGCAAAGGTACGCGGTACCGCAGCAAGGCTAGTGAACAAGGCAAACTGGGTAGCGGTATATAACGGGTGCGTGGTATGGGCAATGAAGGCCACAAAAGCAGCAGTGCCTAAACCTACACCAAACGCTTCAACACCAATCACAACACCTAATATGAATAAATCATGACCGGCAACCGCTAACCAAGCAAAACCTAGAATAGCCAGCATTTGAATCGCACCGAAAATCCATAAGGCACGGTTGATACCGAGCTTTACCATCCACACGCCACCTAACAAGCCGCCTATCACGCTTGGCCACAGCCCTGCATTTTTTGCGATTAAACCGATTTCGGTTTTACTAAAGCCCATGTCTAAATAGAACGGCGTTGCTAATGCGGTTGCCATGCTGTCGCCTAGCTTGTAGAAGAAGATAAACGCCAATATCAGCAAGGCAGTTTTAATTCCGTTACGACCAATAAATTCGTGGAAAGGCTCTACTACGGCGGCTCTGAGTGTTTTGGGCGTGCCATTTTTTATGATGGGTTCTTTCACAAATATTGTCATGGCCAAGCCAGGCAACATAAATAACGCCGTAATTAAAAATACACTGTGCCAAGGTAAGAAGTCGGCCAAGATCAACGAGAGCGAGCCTGGAATTAACCCCGCAATTTTGTAGGCGTTGACATGCACTACGTTACCTAAACCCAGTTCTGCATCGAGCAGTAATTCACGGCGGTAAGCGTCTAGTACGATATCTTGCGATGCGCTAAAAAAGGCGACTACTCCGGCCAGGTAAGCGATAGTCCAAATATCCAGCATGGGATTGAATGCACCAAACAGCGGTATCGATAACAGCAGTAGAATCTGTGTAATGAGTAGCCAACCACGCCTGCGGCCTAAAGGTGGAATGTAGCGATCAAAGAATGGTGCCCACAGAAACTTCCATGTGAACGGTAAGCTAATCAGCGCAAATAAACCGATGGATTTGAGATCAACGCCTTCAGAGCGTAACCAAGCTGGTAACAGGCTGATAAGAATATACAGCGGCAAGCCGGAACTGAAGCCGGTGAAGATGCAAATAAGCATGCGTTTGTTCATTAAAACTTGCCAAACGCTAGGGGTATTTGTCATGTGTTAAATAGCTTGATTAGCTTCTAAGCGATACATGGCCAAACTGCCCATCAAATTTGGCATGAATGTTACCGGCTTATTGTCTGTTAATACCAGGCGCTCTTTCACTTTGATATTGCAATTAACGCAAAATTTATCAAAGTCGTAGATGGTGCAGAGATGCACGTTCGGCGTGTCATACCATTGATACGGCAAGCTTTCTGAAACTGGCATGCTACCTGTTGTAATTTGCAGCCTATTACGCCAATAGCCAAAGTTAGGGAACGTCACAATCACTTCGCGACCTACGCGTAGCATCTCGCGTACGATACCTTCAGTGTTATGCATAGCTTGTAAGGTTTGCGAAAGTATCACGGTATCAAACGACTGGTCTTCAAAGCCGGATAAACCACTTTCCAAGTCCATCTGGATGACATTGATGCCGCGCGACATACACGCCAGCCAGTTCGCATCGTCTTTTTCCACACCGTAGCCACGTACTTCCAGCGAAGCTTTCAAGTACTGTAGCAATGTGCCATCGCCACAACCTAGATCCAGCACTTTGGCGCCAAATGGCAACCAGCTTGCAATGATGGCGAAGTCATGTCTGAAGTCAGCCAGGTTCGTATTTATTTGCACGTTCGCGCTCATGCCAGCTCCCCTACTTCAATATTATTTAGGTAGTTGCGCAGAATATGGTGGTAATGCGGATCTGGCATCAGGAAGGCGTCGTGGCCATGGGCGGCAGTCACTTCAGCGTAGCTAACCGTACGTTCATTATCGAGCAGTGCTTTAACGATTTCACGTGAGCGCGCAGGTGAAAAACGCCAATCGCTAGTGAAGGATACGACCAAAAACTGCGCCTTTACTTTGGCCAAGGCTTTGCTTAAATCGCCATCGTATTCCAGCGCCGGGTCAAAATAATCCAGAGCGCGCGTCATGCGCAAGTAAGTGTTAGCATCAAACTCACCTGCGAACTTATCGCCTTGATAGCGTAGGTAAGACTCCATTTCGAATTCAGCATCAAAACTGTATTTGATACCGTCTTTGAGTTTACGTCCAAACTTGGCACCCATGGCGTCATCACTTAAATAGGTAATGTGTCCTAACATGCGTGCGATGCGCAAACCGCGCCTTGGTACCACGCCATGTGCGTAATAGTCGCCGTCATGAAATTCAGGATCTGTGATAATCGCCTGGCGTGCTACTTCGTTGAACGCCATGTTTTGTGCAGTCAAGTTAGGGGCTGAGGCAATCACCAAAGCATGACGCACACGCTCCGGGTAGGCTATTGTCCACTGCAAGGCTTGCATGCCGCCTAAGCTGCCACCCACTACTGCGGCTAATTGTTTGATGCCCAAATAATCTGCTAGTAAGACTTGTGATGTGACCCAGTCTTCAACTGTGAGTACCGGAAACTGTGAGCCCCATTGTTTTTGTGTGGCAGGGTTGATGCTAGATGCGCCAGTACTACCGTGACAGCCACCTAAGTTATTGACGCCAATGACAAAGAACTTATTGGTGTCCAGCGGCTTGTTTGGGCCAACTAGGTTATCCCACCAACCCGGATATTTATCATCCGCTGAATATTTACCGGCCACATGGTGTGTGCCAGATAGCGCATGGCAGATTAAAACCGCATTGGATTTATCTGCATTTAATTGACCATAAGTTTCGTACACAAGGTCGAACTGAGGTAATAAAGCGCCACTTTTTAATGTAAGTGGTTCGTTAAAGTGTGCAGTTTGGGGGGCAACTATGCCAACGGAGTTATTTTCGTACATTGGGTGATTATACTATGTGTTATTAAAATCTAATCTAGCTGTAAAACGAATCTAGAATCAATCCCAATGCGTACTGACAATGAGCGAATTTTTGCCAATGGTAACGCGATGATTGCCGCCTAGGTCTTTAAGTGTGGCGATATCTACCAAACCAGTTTCTGCCATTAAATCTGCAACTTGTTCAGCTTGGTCATAACCGTGTTCCAACATCAACCAGCCTTGTGGTTTTAGGTGAATCAAACAGTTGGCGATAATGTGACGGATATCGTCCAAGCCATCTACCCCAGACGCCAGTGCGCTGACTGGTTCAAAGCGCAAGTCGTCTTGCGACAGATGTGCATCATGTTGTGCGATGTATGGCGGGTTGCTGACAATGACATCGAATCTCTCACCAGCGAGCTCGTCAAACCAGCTTCCTGATACAAATTCAACATTCAAAATGTTTAAAGAGTGAGCATTGGTTTGTGCAATTTCCAGCGCCGCTTCTGAAGCATCAACGGCAACAACATTGGCTTGCGGGCGGTTCT
Source organism: Methylotenera sp. (assembly GCA_035459705.1). Taxonomy (GTDB): domain Bacteria; phylum Pseudomonadota; class Gammaproteobacteria; order Burkholderiales; family Methylophilaceae; genus Methylotenera. Next base: position 18,790 of record DATHXI010000077.1, read on the forward strand.
TAGCAATTGCCAATGCAATCGCACCCGTGCCGGTGCCTAAATCTAAAATTGAGCTACTTGCAGTTTTTGAGATTTTTGCTAACGACGCTTCTACTAATGTTTCGGTATCGGGGCGTGGAATTAAGGTGTCGGGCGTGACAGTTAAATCTAAACCGTAAAACTCGCGGTGGCCGAGTATATAGGCTATCGGTTCGCCCAGTAAACGGCGTGTAAGCAGTGCCTGGAACACCGCATGGATATTGGATTGCAGGGCATCGTTTTCATGCGAAATCAACCATGCGCGATCAACTTTAGCAACGGTTTTCAGTAGTAATTGTGCTTCTAACCGTGCTTCGCTAGGTTCTAAATTAAGTTGGTCCGCGAGTTGATGTTGCGCCTCTAACCAAGTATTGCGTACCGTTTGCTTCAATTAGGGTCTTAATTTAAGCTTAATTATCTTCGCCGAGGCTTGCGAGCAAATCTGCCTGATGTTCAGCCGCTAATGCGCCGATCAATTCGTCCATATCGCCTTCAGTAATCGCATCAATCTTGTACAGCGTGAGGTTGATACGGTGATCGGTGATTCGGCCTTGCGGATAATTGTAGGTGCGAATACGCTCGCTGCGGTCGCCAGAACCAATCAAGCTTTTACGCTCGCTGGCAATCGCGCTATTTTGCGCATCAACTTGTTTTGATTTAATGCGCGCTGCTAATACCGCCATCGCCTGCGCTTTGTTGGCGTGTTGGCTGCGGCCTTCTTGGCACTCTACGACGATACCAGTCGGGTTGTGAGTAATACGCACGGCGGAATCGGTTTTGTTAATGTGCTGACCGCCCGCGCCACTGGCACGATAGGTGTCGATACGAATATCGGCAGGGTTAATTACCACATCATTGATTTCATCCGCTTCAGGTAATACTGCCACTGTACAAGCGGACGTATGGATACGGCCTTGCGTTTCAGTATCTGGCACACGTTGCACGCGATGGCCGCCTGATTCGAACTTCAATTTGGAATAAGCACCTTGACCTTCGATTTTGGCGATGATCTCTTTGTAGCCGCCCATCTCGCCCTCATTGGCGGACATGATTTCTACTTTCCAGCGTTGGCGCTCAGCGTAGCGTGAGTACATCCTGAATAGGTCGCCAGCAAACAAGCCGGATTCATCGCCGCCAGTACCAGCGCGAATTTCCAGGAAGATGTTTTTGTCATCATTCGGATCTTTTGGCAATAGCAAGGTTTGCAGGTTTTTTTCTATGTCTTCTAGTTTTGCCTTGCCTACTTGAATCTCTTCCTGCGCGAACTCCTTCATATCGGGGTCGCTCAGCATGCTGTGGGCTTCTTTGATATCAGCCTCGGCCTGCGTAAAAGCGTGATACTGCTCAACGATAGGGGTAATTTCCGCATGTTCTTGCGTGATTTTGCGGTAATTGTCCATATTGTTGGTCACACCTTCACTGCTCATCAGGCGATTCAGTTCATCTAGACGCTCGCTTAAGTTGGCGAGTTTGGTGATCATGCTTGGTTTCATTTGGTACCGTGTATTTAATTGGGTTTAGTTTTTAATTTGGTAAAGATGTTTCATGAGCTGTTCAAGTCTGGTGTGCTCGTCACCATGCGCTTGGTTAAGCGCGTGGCTAGGTGCATGCAAGAACTTATTGGTCAGTGCGGTGCTGAGTGCTTCCAGCACTTTGTCCGGGCTTTCACCTTTTTGTATCAGCTTGAGTGCTTTTTCAAGTTCGGCCTTTCGAGTTGCTTCAGCCTGGTCACGCAGTGCTTTAATGGTCGGTACGGCATCGCGTTTCTTCATCCAACTCATAAAGTTTTCTACGCGCGCTTGCACAATCATCTCGGCGTCAATTGCCGCTTCCTGACGGTTGACCATGCCATCGGTCACCACTTGCGCCAAGTCATCTACCGTGTACAAGAACACATCGTCCAACTCAGCGACTTCTGCCTCAATGTCGCGCGGTACGGCTAAATCCACCATGAATATCGGGCGGTGACGCCGCGCTTTAATCGCGCTTTCTACCATGCCTAAGCCGATAATCGGCAATTGGCTCGCGGTAGAAGTGACGACGATATCAAACTCGGCAAAACGTTCTGGCAGGTCGTTCAGCAGGATAGCCTTCCCGCCAATTTTTTCTGCCAGTTCTTCACCACGTTCCAAAGTGCGGTTTGCTACGACCATCGCTTTTGGCTTTTGCGCGGCAAAGTGGTCAGCACAGAGTGCAATCATCTCGCCCGCGCCAATAAACAGTACTTTTTGGTTGCTGATATCACCAAAGATGCGTTGTGCCAATTTAACCGCAGCAGCAGCCATGGAAATAGAGTTTGCGCCAATGTCTGTGTTGGTGCGTACTTCTTTGGCGACTTCAAACGTGCGCTGAAATAATTTATGTAGCAATGTGCCCAATGTGCCGGCATCTTGCGCGATTTTAACGGATTGCTTGAACTGACCCAAAATCTGCGGTTCACCTAGCACCATGCTATCTAGGCCGGAAGCCACACGGAACGCATGTTTCACGGCTTCATTATCAGGCAAGGTGTAGATATAAGGCTGAATACTATTGGTTTCCAACTTGTGATATTGCGACAACCATTGTAGCGGCTTGTCAGGATTATCAGTACTGCAGTAAAGCTCAGTGCGATTGCAGGTGGAGAGAATCGCTGCTTCACTCGCGTCGTGCAAAGTCAGCTCGCGCAAGGCGCTACCTAGATGTTCGCTATCAAAAGCAACATGTTCACGGATTTGGATGGGCGCGGTCGTGTGGTTAACGCCGATGACATATAACTGCATAGGTGTAATTTTCGCGTATTGGCTTATGTTAAGCAAGAAGCTTATGTAAACTAAGAAATAAAGTTAAAATAACGGTTTAGCACTTATTTCAGTAACATTTAGATAATGGATTTTTACCATGGATAAAACTTTTAGAATCGCCCCTAGTATTCTTTCTGCGAACTTTGCCAAACTTGGTCAAGAGATTGAAGATGTCATTACCTCTGGTACCGATATCGTTCACTTTGACGTGATGGATAACCATTACGTGCCTAACCTGACGATTGGGCCTTTGGTATGTGATGCAATTCGTGAAACTGCGAAAAAAGTAGGCGCGCTAATCGACGTACATCTGATGGTGAAACCAGTAGACCGCATCATTCCAGACTTTGCTAAAGCGGGTGCTAACATCATTACATTCCACCCAGAAGCTTCTGATCACATCGATCGTAGCTTGGCGATGGTGCGCGATTTAGGCTGTAAATCTGGTTTGGTATTCAACCCAGCGACTTCACTCAGCTATTTGGATCACGTGATGGATAAAGTCGACATGATTTTATTGATGTCAGTGAACCCAGGCTTTGGCGGTCAAAAATTCATTCCAGAAACTTTAGAAAAGCTCAAACTTGCACGCGCACGTATCGATGCCTATTACGAAAAAACCGGCCGTCAAATCTGGCTAGAAGTAGATGGAGGCGTGAACGCACAAAACATTGCAGATATTGCGCGTGCCGGTGCTGATACATTTGTTGCTGGTAGCGCGATTTTTGGTTCACCAAAAGATACAGATAAAAATCGCTACAACACTGTGGTGAGCGAAATGCGTGCTTCACTTGCAGCCGTAAAATAAAACTCAAATATCAGCCAATACTTTGCTCGCCCAGAATTTAAACGCTCACATATCACATGTATGCCGAGTATTTAAATTTTGTTTGCGGCCAAGTTTTGTTTAGATAATTTGGTTTAGATTTTTGAATTCCCTAAAGTTAGATGAACTTTAAAGTAAAAGCCGTCATGATTGATCTTGACGGTACGCTGATACATACCGCGCCGGAAATAGCGCGGGCAGCAAACCTTATGTTGACAGCCCTAGCGTTGCCGGTATTAAGCGAGTCGCAAGTTGAGGCTTATATCGGCGAGGGCGCAATCACGCTGATCAATCGGTGTTTAGCACAGCAATTGGATGGTGTGCCCGATGCTGCGTTGCTGGCAAATGCGCAAAAGTTATTTTTTGATAGCTACGCAGAAATCGTTGCTGAGAGTAAGCCTTATCCACATGCGGTTGAAGCTTTACAGCTCATACAAAGTGCAGGTTATCGTCTGGCTTGTGTGACGAATAAGCCAGCTAGTTTTACATTACCTTTGCTAGAAAAAACAAATTTGCTGCAATATTTTGATTTGGTGGTGTCAGGCGATACCTTGCAAAAAAAGAAACCTGAACCAGACCAGATTCTGTACATTTGTGACAAGTTTGAGATTGCGGTGAATGAAGCGGTATTGGTCGGTGATTCAAAAACTGACATTACTGCGGCACGTAGCGCAGGGTGCTATGTATTTACAGTGCCTTATGGCTATAATCAGGGGCAGCGCATTGAACCGCATGCAGTAGATGCCTTAATTAACAATATGAGCGAAGTGCTCGATTTAATAGATTCAACGCATTAACCAAGTTGAATTAAGAGCCAAGCTGAATAAAAACCGAGTTGAATAAGAACTAGGCTAAACAATTAACATGACTAAAAGAGATAACAAAACAAATAGTTGGCGATGGTGGCGAAATTAATAAAGGGTGATGCATGAATAGTGCGAGTCACCCAAATAACACCATTTACCCAATTAAGATGTTAGGAATTTTATGTTTAGCACGATCAACTTAGAAGAATTTAACGCGCTCAGCGCACAAGGTTATAACCGTATTCCGCTGGTATTGGAGACGTTTGCCGATTTAGATACGCCTTTATCGCTATATCTCAAATTAGCCAATCAACCCTTTTCCTATTTGTTGGAGTCAGTGCAGGGTGGTGAGCGCTTTGGACGCTACTCGATTATTGGCTTGCCAGCAAAGAAACGTATCGTAGCCCATGGACATCAGGTACAGGTATTGGAAGGCACTACTGTTATAGAAGCAGTTGAAAACACCAACCCGTTAGATTTCGTCAAAAGCTATCAATCACGTTTTAAAACTCCTCCGTATCAAGGTTTACCGCGCTTCACAGGTGGGTTGGCTGGCTATTTTGGCTACGAAACTGTGCGCTACATTGAAAAGCGTCTCGCCAATACCAAGAAGCCAGACGCGATTGAGACACCAGATGTATTGTTGATGGTGTCTGAGGAGTTGGCGGTGGTCGATAATTTGAGTGGCAAGCTCTATTTTATTGTCTATGCAGACCCTGCTATTGAAGGTGCCTATGAAAAGGCACGCAATCGTTTAAATGATTTAGTCAAAATGCTGCGCAAAACGGTAGCGATTCCTGAATCAAGCCCTACTGCTACATCACAAGCCAGTTCTGAATTTGGCGAAGCTAATTTCAAAGCGGCTGTAAAGCGCGCGCAACAATACATTCTAGATGGCGACATCATGCAGGTCGTGTTATCGCAGCGCATGGCACAAGAATTTTCTGCGCCACCGCTTTCCTTGTACCGTGCTTTGCGTAGCTTAAATCCATCTCCTTATATGTTCTACTACGATATGGGCGACCATCATGTAGTTGGCGCGTCACCAGAGATTTTGGTGCGCCTGGAAAACGGTACGGTAACTGCACGCCCAATTGCCGGTACACGGCCACGTGGCAAAACGCGCGAACAAGATATTGCACTGGCTGAAGAATTATTGGCAGATCCTAAAGAGCGCGCAGAGCATGTGCAGTTGATGGATCTGGGTCGTAACGATGTAGGTCGTGTCGCGGTGACGGGCTCGGTCAAAGTCACGGATAACATGATGATCGAGCGTTATTCACACGTGATGCACATTGTGAGCAACGTAGAGGGCAAGCTGAAAGCGGGCATGGATGCGATTGATGTCATCAAAGCCACCTTCCCCGCCGGTACTGTATCTGGCGCACCTAAAGTGCGTGCGATGGAAATCATTGATGAGTTAGAGCCAAGCAAGCGCGGTATCTATGCCGGCGCAGTAGGTTATTTAGGTTTTAATGGCGATATGGACGTCGCGATTGCGATTAGAACCGGTGTGATTAAGAACAATATGTTGTACGTACAAGCTGGCGCAGGTATCGTGGCAGATTCAGTACCCCAGAGTGAGTGGGAAGAAACGCAAAATAAAGCAAAAGCCGTGTTGCGTGCTGCTGAATTGGTACAGGCTGGACTTGACCTAAATTAGCAATTGTTGAGGTAGAATAAATGTAAAGCTGCCCTTATGCATATTGACATCAACTCAAACATAGCGAAATTTACGCTTGTCGCGTTAGCCTACTTCACTACGGCTAAACTGGGCTTGATGGTGCCCTATAAGGAGTTTATTGCTACCTTAATCTGGTTGCCAACCGGGATTGCAGTTGGAGCAATCATGCGTTGGGGCAATGTCAGTCTCCCTGCTATATACCTTGCGGCAACTTTTGTTAATATGTCGATGGGGGTGTCCTTACCCACTTCGCTTGCCATTGCCTGTACTAACACCCTCGCACCTTTTCTCACAGCTTATTTGCTGAAAAAATCACAATTTAACGACAGTTTAATCAGCCAAAAAGATATTGGCTTGATGATGGGTGCTGCCCTGCTTGGTATGTTGGTATCCGCAACAGGCGGCGTACTTGCTTTATATCTTGATGATTTAGTTACGGTTGAGAACGCCATCAGCACTTGGTTTATCTGGTGGGTGGGTGACACCATAGGCATATTACTCGTGCTACCGTTGATATTGAATATCCGTAAACACAGCGTGCATGTGCGTGCGCAGCAATACTATCAATTATTGGGTTGGCTTGTTTTTTTCATTGTATGTGAATTGATTATTTCAGCGATGGTCATGAGCCTGAATAAACAATTCATGTTGTCTATCTTTTTGATTCTACCGGTGTTGATTTGGGCTTCCATGAATTTCGGTATCGTGGGAGGTTCGCTTGTGGTCATTGTGCTATCAAGTATTGCTGTATGGACTACTGCACAAGGCTATGGTGCTTTCTATAGCATTAATGCGAGTGAGGGTATGTTCTCGTTATGGACATTCATGATCACCTTGGTTGTGATTATGTTGTTGATTTCAATGTTGCAGTCGGAGAGAAGCTTGGCTGAACGGGCGATGCGTAATAATGATAAGAAATTACGTGCTGTGATCGATGGTGCTTTAGATGGCATTGTGACGATTGATGAATCAGGCGCACTGATTGAGTTTAATCCAGCAGCAGAACGTATCTTTGGATACAAAAAAGAGGATGTGCTGGGTAAGTCCCTAGCAGAAGTGATGGTGCCACCATCTCTGCGAAAAGCGCATACAGAAAAACATCGCGAGTTTGTGCTGACAGGCAAGAAACATATATTTGATCGACGGGTAGAACTTACCGCGATGCGGGCTGATGGTAGTGAGTTTCCGGTAGAGCTTACGCTAACAGCACTCCAAGACAACGGTGTATCGTTAGTGACAGGTTTTTTGCGTGACATCTCGCAACAAAAAAAAGTACAGCAGGAAATTGAGAACTTTGCCTATTACGATGTGTTAACAGGCTTGCCTAATCGTCGCTTACTGACTGATCGTTATCAGCGCGCAGTGCTGAATTGCAAACGTGAAAAAACCCATTGCGCACTCATATTTATAGATCTGGATCATTTCAAAATACTTAACGATACTAAAGGCCATGATGTTGGCGACCACTTATTAATTGAGGTTGCCAATAGAATACAGCATACCCTCAGGGCGGGTGATTCAGTCGCTCGATTGAGTGGCGATGAATTTATCCTGATTATTGAAAGTCTGGATGGTTATCAGAATGTTGCTTATAAACAAGCGTCTGAGGTTGTACAGAAACTCATGGTAGAGCTGAATAAAAGTTACCAATTGGACATGTATGAATTTAGCACTACCGCCAGTTTGGGGGTCACCTTATTTAAAGATGACCAGTTGAGTTTTGAGGACCATTTAAGGCATGCGGATGCTGCAATGTATCAATCAAAAGCAGCCGGAGGAAATATCTATCGCTTTTATGATCAACTGACGCAAGAGAGCTTAGATCGGAGCTTTGCGCTAGAGCTGGCTCTACAAACGGCACTCCGAAACAATGAGTTTTATCTGAACTATCAGACGATAGTGGATGTTAACCAAGAGGTGATTGCTGCGGAGGTGCTATTAAGATGGACGCAACCTCAACTGGGTGAGGTAAGTCCGGTCGAATTCATACCGATTGCTGAAAAAAATAATCAAATTATTAAGATTGGGCGTTGGGTGTTACAACAAGCTTGTACTCAACTAAAGTCTTGGGAAAGCATGCCTAAGCTCAATAAAATCCGGATTTCGGTCAATATCAGCGCTAAACAGTTTTTGTACATCAATTTTATTCAGGAGTTGCGTGAAATCATTACATCAACGGGTATTAACCCTGAATTTTTGAAGCTGGAACTAACTGAAACGGCAGTGATTGATAATATTGATGACGTTATCAATAAGATCAAAATCTTAAAAGATTTAGGGATACGCATATCACTGGATGATTTTGGAATGGGGCACTCCTCACTGGTGTATCTAAAAAAACTACCCGTGACCCAAATTAAAATTGATCAATCGTTTGTACATGATGTGCTGACCGATTCGAATGACGCAGCGATTATTCAAATGGTATTGGCAATTGGTAAAACGATTCAATGCAATATCGTGGCTGAAGGTGTTGAGAGCTTAGAGCAGTTTGAAAAACTGAAAGAGTTCGGCTGTCGTTACTTTCAGGGCTTCTATTTTAGTCTGCCACTAGATGCTCGTGAATTTGAGAACTTAGTACAAGCTGATGCAAGTTTAGTCCCATATTAAGTCAGGATTAAATTGAGACGGATCGTACCTGTGCAATATCGGTATGGCCTTGTAGTACTTTAGTGATGCCATCTTGCTTGAGTGTGCGCATCCCTGCAGTCAGTGCGCCATCTAAGAGCTCGCTTACCGGGGCACGTGTTTGAACCAGCCGTTTGATGGGTGGTGTAACAACCATCAACTCGTGTAAACCAATACGACCGCGATAGCCAGTTTGATTGCAATATTCACAGCCTACCGCGCGATACAATTTAAATTTGCTTTTAGATTGAGATTTCCATTGGCTGAATACCTCAGCGCTAATAAGATTAGTGTCATGACAATATTCATGCGCTAAGTCTTCTATTTCTGACATGTCGGCATCGTATGCTTGCTTGCATTGAGGGCAGAGTGATTTAACCAAACGTTGTGCAAGTATCGCTTGTAGTGCATCCGCAAAGTTAAAAGGATCCATGCCCAGATCTAATAATCGAACTACGCTTTCTGGTGCGCTGTTAGTGTGCAAGGTAGACAATACCAGATGCCCCGTGAGTGACGCTTCAATACCGACCTTGGTGGTCTCTTCATCGCGCATCTCTCCCACCATGATGACGTCAGGGTCGGCACGCAGAAAACTACGCATGGCAGTAGCAAAAGTCCAACCAATCTTAGTATTCACTTGAACCTGGCGCAAGCCTGCCTGGGTAATTTCAACCGGGTCTTCAGCGGTCCAAATCTTACGTCCGGGGCTGTTGATATAGCCAAGTAATGAATGTAGTGTCGTTGTTTTGCCAGAACCGG
>DATHXI010000078.1:0-19991 GCA_035459705.1 Methylotenera sp.
CTTAAAAGATGATACCGAACATACCTATCGTATCGTAGGTCAAGATGAACTGGAGCCCTCGCTAGGCTACATCAGTTGGGTATCCCCATTGGCTAAAGCAATGTTAGGCAAGCAGATTGGTGACGTCGTCAAAGTCACCACCCCTGCTGGTGACGAGCAATACGAAGTCATCGACATTCAATATCAGCAACCCGAAAAATCCTAATTATCTGCATGAACAAGCGTTGGGATATTTTCTGCAAAATCGTCGATAACTATGGCGACATCGGCATCTGTTGGCGCCTTAGTCAGCAGCTAGCGAACGAACATCAGCTAAACATACGTCTATTGATAGATGACCTAGAAATTGCCAGTCACATCATCACCAATCTGGATGCCACAAAACAGCAGCAGACAATCAACGGCATTGAGATATGTACTTGGGATGAAAGCTCAAATGAGTGTGCGGACGTTGTGATAGAAACATTCGGCTGCAACCTGCCCGAGCCATATATTCAGCAGATGCAAGCCTATAAGACCCTATGGATCAATCTGGAATACCTCTCGGCTGAATCATGGGTAAGTGATTTTCACGCAAAGCCATCGCAGCACCCTACACTATCACTGACCAAACACTACTTTTTTCCAGGCTTTGCTGATGCCACAGGCGGCTTGATACGTGAGAAAGACTTGATTAAGCAACGCGATGCGTTCTTGAATTCAAAAGCCTTACAAACCAAGTTTTGGCAAAAAATCGAGGGTCCGAGCAAAACAGACTTCGCACCTGATTCAATCAAAATTTCAGTGTTCTGCTATCCACAGGCACAAATAGAATCTCTGTTAAGGACATTACAAAACAGCAAAAAACGTATTAACCTATATCTACCTTTTAATAGTGTATTAACTACATTTAACACACTTTTAACAGACGTTAAATTAAATATCGGCGACATTATTCAAAAAAACAACCTCACTGTTCACATCCTTCCATTTTTATCACAAGATGAATATGACCGCCTGCTGTGGGCATGTGATTTGAATTTCGTACGCGGTGAAGATAGCTGGATACGCGCCATTTGGGCTGGCAAACCTTTTGTTTGGCAACCTTATTTACAAGCCGAAGACACACACATTATCAAGCTCAATGCTTTTTTAGATATTTACACGAATGAGGCATCAGCCGAAGTAAAAAACCTGCTTTATAAATCATGCCTTGCATGGTCTGGACAGGCAGAGAAACAATCCCCCATTCAAGACAACATTCCAAAGTCAGAAGTTTGGCAACATCTCATCACTCAACTACCCGCTTTACATGCCTACGCAGAGCAACGTGCAGATGCATTTATTAGCCAACCCGACCTGGCAACTAAGTTGGTGATTTTTAGTGAAAATTTGGCAAGAAATCAGGTATAATGCGCGGTTTTAGCGCACTCACTCTATTTAAATTTAGCAAGGCAACCTATGAAAACAGCACAAGAACTCCGCGTCGGTAACGTGATTATGATTGGCAGCGACCCACTCGTTGTGGTTAAAGCAGAATACAATAAATCAGGTCGTAGCTCGGCCGTAGTTAAAATGAAGTTCAAAAACCTGTTGACTGAGACACCTAGCGAAAGCATTTACAACGCAGGCGACAAGTTTGAAATTATTGTACTTGAGAAAAAAGAGGTGACTTTCTCATACTTCGCTGACCCTACCTATGTATTCATGGATGCTGAGTATAATCAGTTTGACGTAGATGCAGAGTACATGACAGATGCACTACCATACCTTGAAGATGGCATGCCAGCTGACATCCGCTTCTACAACGACAAAGCGATTTCAGTAGAATTAGCAAACTCAGTTGTTCGTGAAATCACTTACACAGAGCCAGCTGTTAAAGGCGACACCTCAGGTAAAGTAATGAAACCAGCTAAGATTGCAACTGGCTTCGAATTACCAGTACCATTATTCTGCAGCACTGGCGACAAGATTGAAATTGATACACGTACCGGCGAATATAAAAACCGCGTAATGAAATAAACTTTTAGTTTTTAAAGTTATTTAATAAAAAGGGAGCAACTAGCTCCCTTTTTTTATGCCTAACGTTGCTAATCGCGCTAGAATTGATACCAATAATAGTTGTATATAAAAGCAAAAAATAATAACTGGAGAAGTAGCATGAACGACAAACAGTTGGTCGCGTTACAGGCCGCAAAATATGTAAAAAACGGCATGCTTGTAGGCTTAGGCACCGGCTCTACCGCTAATTATTTCATTGAAGAACTTGCACGCCGCCAGGCTGAAGAAGGCCTTAAAGTCACTACCGTTGCAAGCTCTACCATCAGCGCGCAGAAAGCGCAGGCGCTGCAACTACCTATCGTTGCTTTGGAACACATCAGTAGCATAGACTTATATGTAGATGGTGCTGATGAGATCACCCCAGACCAGACTTTACTCAAAGGCAGGGGTAGCGATCTAGTAAAAGAAAAACTGCTCGCAAAAGCTGCCACGCAATTTATCGCTGTCGCAGATGAAAGTAAATTAGTCAGCCATATTGGTCAGAATTTTGTGATTCCAATCGAGGTGATTCCGTTTGCATGGCAACTCGCTAAAAGAAGCCTTGAATTACTGGGTGGACAAGGTGATTTACGCCCGAATGCTGCTAAAGATGGCTTCTGGGTGACCTCACATGGCAGCTATGTACTAGACATGAAGTTTGACAAGAAACTTGATGCCAAAACATTGAACGACCTCATCAGCAACACGCCTGGTGTAGTTGAACATGGCATATTTTATGGTCTGACTGATGCGGTATTTATTGCCGCGAATGGCGAAGTTAGCGAGCGCTGGACCTAGTTCGGGTCTGGTCTATCAAGAAAACACAAACCTTATGCGTTTGTATTTATTTTTAGCATTGTCACTTTTGGTTGCGGGTTGCACGCCACCAGATCAGGACAGCCAAAAATTAGCAGAAGCTAATAAAAAAGAGATTATTTTTGTCACGCATAACGGGCCCAGTACCTATTATGTGAACGGCGACAATGAGTTTGCCGGTATTGAATATGACTTGGCTACTTTATTTGTCAAAGAATACGCACCAGACTACCAAGTCAAGTTCTTGTTAGTAAACAGTATTAGCGATGTCATTCCTAGCTTACTCAAAGGTAAGGCACATATAGCTGCAGCAAACTTATCTGTTACTGAACTACGTCAAAAATTAGTACAGTTTTCCAAGCCCTACCAAGAAACCCAACAGCAACTAGTATTTAACAATGAAGTCGATAAGAAACCTACGAGCCTTGTATCCATTTCAAATAGAAGAATAGTAGTGCCTGCCGGCACCAGCTTTACAGAAAGATTAAGTCAAATACAAAAAGAACAGCCTACATTACGTTGGCAGGCGCTGAAGAAAACCAATTCAGAAGCATTATTAGAAGAAGTGGCAAGTGGTCTTCTAGATTTCACCGTGGCTGACAGTCATCTAGTTGCTGTGATGCAAAACTATTACCCAAACTTGGCAGTAGCTATGCCTTTAGGTAAAGCAGAAAAGATAGCATGGGCACTGCCGAAAAATGCAGACCCTCAGCTTGTACAAAAAGTGCATACCTTTTTTGATCGCATTCATAAGGATGGCACACTGCGGAATTTAATTGACCGCTACTACGGCAACTCTAAGCGCTTAAATACCTTAGATATCACCACTTTTCTGAAGCGCGCGAATACGCTATTACCCAAATATATTCACCTGTTCAAACAAGCGCAGGAGCTCACCGGCTTAGATTGGCGGTTATTGGCGGCAGTGAGCTACCGTGAGTCACACTGGGATACTTATAACACCTCACCCACCAATGTACGTGGCCTCATGATGCTCACTGAAAGTACCGCCGATCTGATGGGTGTCACGGACAGGCTAGACCCTAAGCAAAGTATTCCTGCGGGGGCTAAATACATACTTAAACTCAAAGAAACGATTCCAGACGATATTCCCGAGCCAGATCGAACCTACATGGCACTGGCAGCCTACAATATTGGCTATGCGCATGTAGAAGATGCGAGAGTGCTAGCACAGCGCCACGGGCTGAACCCAGATAGCTGGGCAGACATTAAAAAGACGCTTGTGATGCTGAACAACCCAGAGTATTACACCACCGTTAAGTACGGCTATGCGAGCGGTGGTGCACCAGTGATTTTTGTTGAGTCGATACGTAGCTATCAACGCATACTAGAACGCTACCAACCGAGCCATAATCCTGATTTCAGTAACTTTAAGATTGCTAGCGCTGCTTAAGTAGCACCTAGTTGGCTATCAGTTTTTACTAAGCGTCAGTTTTTCCAGACCGCCCATGTACGAGCGCAATACTTCTGGCACTGTTACGCTGCCATCTGCATTCTGGTAGTTCTCTAATACCGCCACTAAAGTACGTCCAACCGCCAAACCAGAACCGTTTAAAGTATGCACCAACTCTGGTTTACCGCTTTCATTTCTAAAGCGTGCTTGCAAACGACGTGCTTGAAATGCCTCACAATTAGAAACAGATGAAATCTCACGATAGGTATTTTGTGCCGGCAACCACACTTCCAGATCGTAAGTTTTAGCCGCGCCAAAGCCCATATCACCAGTGCAAAGTGAAACCACACGATAGGGTAAACCCAATGCTTTCAATATATTTTCAGCGTGGCCGACCATTTCTTCCAAGGCTTCATAACTCTTGCTAGGATGCACGATTTGCACCATTTCAACTTTGTCGAACTGGTGCTGGCGTATCATGCCTTTAGTGTCTCTGCCATAAGAACCAGCTTCAGAACGGAAGCAAGGTGTATGTGCAGTGAGCCTAATAGGAAGTGACTCTAAAGGCACGATTTCATCACGCACTGTGTTGGTAAGCGTAACCTCAGAGGTTGGAATCAAATACAGCTTGCTGTCATTGTGATTCAGACAGAATAAATCTTCTTCAAACTTCGGTAGCTGCCCCGTACCGACCAAAGTCTCAGCGTTAACCATATACGGCGTATAGCACTCCGTGTAACCATGCTGCTCAGTTTGCGTATCCAGCATGAATTGGGCTAAAGCACGATGCAGCTTGGCAATATGACCACGCATAAACGTAAAGCGCGTACCTGAGAGTTTGATACCAGTATCAAAATCTAATCCTAATGGCGTACCCACATCAGTATGATCTTTAACTTCGAAATCAAAAGTACGTGGTGTGCCAACTTTACGCACCTCTACGTTATCAGTTTCGGATTTACCTGCTGGCACGCTGTCATGAGGTAAATTCGGAACGTTGAGTAGTATGTCTTGCAGTTTCATCTGTAGCTCTAGCAACAAAGCCTCATCAGCCTTCAGTTGATCGCCCAAGCCAGCAACTTCAGCCAAGATGCTATTAACATCCTCGCCTTTAGATTTAGCAACGCCAATCTGTTTTGATGTGTTGTTACGTTTAGCCTGTAGTTCTTGTGTGCGTGTTTGTACGGTTTTACGCTCTTGTTCTAGAGCAGAGAACTTAGCTGAGTCAAACTCAAAGCCACGTTTTTTTAATTGGCTAACAACGCCTTCTAAATCATTTCTTAATGCTTGAATATCTAACATTTATTCTCTACTTTTTCGCTTTTTTATCTAATTCTTTTAAGTGTTTCAATTTTTCGCTAATTTTACCTTCTAAGCCACGCGGTGTGGGCATATAAAATTGCTGCGGGCTTAAATCATCTGGAAAATATTGCTCCCCTGCAGCATAAGCCTCAGGCTCATTGTGTGCATAGCGGTATTCTTTGCCGTAATCAAGAGCCTTCATCAGCTTGGTAGGTGCATTTCTTAGATGTAGCGGTACAGGCCGCGATTTGTCATTACCCACAAAAGCCTTGGCTTGATTGTACGCGTTGTAAGCCGCATTACTTTTGGGTGCAACAGCCAGATAAATCACCACATTTGAAAGTGACAACTCACCCTCTGGTGAGCCGAGTCGCTCATAAATCTGACAAGCTTCCAGCGCCATTGTCTGCGCACGCGGGTCTGCCAAGCCAATATCCTCAATCGCCATGCGAATGATGCGACGACCTAAATATAACGGATCTGCCCCGCCATCAATCATGCGCAAAAACCAATACAAAGCCGCATCTGGATTTGAGCCACGTACAGACTTATGTAGTGCTGAAATCTGGTCGTAGAAGGCTTCGCCACCTTTATCGAACCGACGTAGCTTACTTGCCATTGTGGTTTGTAAAAAAGCTTCATCGATTTCAGTAACATCTGCATTCTCGGCAGCGTTAAATAAGCTCTCTACAAAATTCAGCAAGCGTCTTGCATCACCATCAGCATAAGCTAATACTTGTTCACGCACCTCATCACTTAATGTGACATTTTCTGCAACTAACTGCTGAGCACGGTCCAGCAGCAATGATAATTCAGCCTCTGACAATGCACTAAGTACAAAAACTTGCGCACGACTCAAGAGTGCGCTGTTCACTTCGAACGAAGGATTTTCTGTAGTAGCGCCAATAAAGGTAATTAAGCCACTTTCTACAAACGGCAAGAAGGCATCTTGCTGACCTTTATTGAAACGATGCACTTCATCTACGAATAGAATCGTTTTACGGCCATGTTGCTGCAAGGTAAGCTCTGCTCGCTCTACTGCCTCACGAATGTCTTTAATGCCCGAAAGTACCGCAGAAATGGGGATGAACTCAGCGTCTGCTGTATTGGCAATCAAACGTGCTAATGTGGTTTTACCTACACCTGGCGGCCCCCACAAAATCATTGATGGCAATTTACCAGATTGAAAAGCCAAGCGCAGCGGCTTACTCACACCTAATAGGTGTGACTGCCCAACGACCTCATCCAAAGTCTTGGGACGAAGTCGCTCTGCAAGTGGCGCTTCAGGAGTAGCGGTTTCAAATAGGCTATTCAAAATATATCTATATCGCTTGTGCGACTTTATCAGTTTCAATTACCTGCATATTAGCAGGTGGTAACCCATCACAATAGCGTTGCCACATCATTTTATAAGCATGCTCTAGATTGCGAGTGGTAAGTGCTGTGTCAAATAATGGCGCTGTATAACGTTTAGCTTTAAGTTTCTCACGCATAGCATCTCTTGCCTGTGATGCGACGCATAATAATTGCCAATGCTTCATAAGCATCAAAAGGCGCAAAGATTAAACGTGAAGCGTCTACTTACTATTCACAAGCAGCTTCTTTCAATCTGGATTCAACTTCATTATGTCCAGAAATTAACCACAGGACACTATTGGGTAATAATCATCAGGCAATAATAAAGGCGCCGTTTGCGCCTTTATTTATAAAAATTTTCTTAGTTGCATTACTGCAACAACCCATTATCCAACAGCTTACTCACCTACAACATCTACGCCTTTAGGCGTCTTAAATAAAAAAGTTTTAGGATTGATTACCGGGTTATGTTCTACATTATTAAAAACAATGCGGGTTTGAAGTCCAAAGCTATCCACTAACTCCATCTCTTGAAGTTCGCCTGCTTTAAAGCCCAACAATATCTTCTCAAAACCTGATTCATTATCTTTTGAATCTGCCTTCACCCATTCAATGTTATCTTTGCGATCAATATTACTAAACTTAAAACTTTTGTCTAAGGTATCATCTCCTGCTAACAAAGCAGCTGGGCTAGAACCTAGTGCCTTACTAAGCTCACGCACTGTTACTTGTGCTAACTCTGTGTCATACAACCACACTTGTTTACCATCACTGATGATTTGTTGCTCATAGGGTTTGTTGTAATCCCAGCGAAACTTGTTCGGACGTTTTAATTGCATCTCCCCCTGCACTTCTTGTACTTTACGGCCTTGTCTATCGGTGACCACTTGATAAAAATTGGCACGCATCGCGTGTGTTTGATCATAAAAGTTCCTGAGACTTTTGACGCCATCCGCCTTTGCTACAAAGGGCATTGCAAACATGCAAACTAGCAGTACGATTTTTGACTTAACCATTGAAATCCTTGAATGAGTTGGAACTAGGCTTCGCGATGTGGCGCTAGCACTTCACGATTACCATTACTTTGCATGGCAGATACTAAACCAGCGCGCTCCATATCCTCTATCAGACGTGCGGCGCGGTTGTATCCGATACGCAACTGGCGTTGCACAGAAGAGATACTGGCACGGCGACTTTTAAGCACGATACTCACCGCCTCATCGTACAGCGGATCAGCTTCGCTACCAGTTTCGTTCCCACCTAAAAAGTCTGCGCCACCTTCTTCAGCTTCATTACTTAGGATGCCTTCAATGTAATTAGGTTCACCTTGCGCTTTGAGGTGGTTCACCACTTTGTGGACTTCCTGATCTGAAACAAAGGCACCATGGATTCGCATTGGATAGCCCGTACCTGGCGGCATGTAGAGCATATCACCCTGACCTAATAGTGCCTCGGCACCCATTTGGTCCAGTATCGTACGCGAGTCAATCTTGCTAGAGACTTGAAAAGCAATCCGCGTTGGAATGTTGGCCTTGATTAAACCGGTAATTACATCAACCGATGGACGCTGCGTTGCAAGCACCAAGTGAATGCCAGAAGCGCGCGCTTTTTGCGCCAAGCGCGCAATCAACTCTTCTACTTTTTTGCCCACCACCATCATCAAATCAGCCAACTCATCAATCACTACCACGATCATTGGCATTTCCATGAGTGGTTCAGGTTCATCCGGCGTCAAGCTGAATGGATGTGGGATTTTCTTACCTTCTTTATCTGCTTCCCTGATTTTTTGGTTATAACCCGCCAAGTTACGCACACCCAAAGTAGACATCAACTTATAGCGGCGTTCCATCTCAGCTACACACCAGTTCAAGGCATTGGCTGCCTGGCGCATATCGGTCACTACAGGCGCCAACAGATGCGGGATACCTTCATACACAGATAACTCAAGCATTTTAGGGTCGATCAAAATCATGCGCACTTGGCTAGCATCAGCTTTATAGAGCAGGCTCAAAATCAATGCGTTAATGGCAACAGATTTACCGGAACCAGTAGTACCCGCTACTAATACGTGCGGCATCTTGGCGAGATCAGCCACCGCAGGCTTACCGGCAATGTCTTTACCTAACGAAATAGCTAACGGTGAATGCACATCGGCATAGGCTTGGCTACCCATGATTTCAGACAAATAAACGATTTGGCGTTTAGGGTTAGGAATCTCTAGCCCCATGCAGGTTTTACCTGGGATTGTCTCTACTACCCTAACGCTAACGACAGAGAGCGCACGGGCTAAATCTTTCACCAGATTGGTGACTTGACTACCTTTAACGCCTGCCGATGGTTCAAGCTCATAACGCGTAATGACTGGGCCTGGTAAGGCAGTAAGCACTTTAACTTCAATGCCAAAATCCATCAATTTTCGTTCGATTAACCGCGAGGTGAAATCTAGTGTTTCTGGTGACTGTAACTCCACCGTGCCTGCAGGTTCATCGAGCAAATGAATTGGTGGTAACAGGCTATCAGGATGTGTCTCAAATAACGGTGCTTGCTTCTCTTTTTGTACCCTTGCACTTTGCGCGATTTCCAGCACTGGCGTTTCAATCTGCACCGGCTCGCGATTCACTGCGCGCTTACGCTCACTTTGCACATACTCTGCGCGCTCCAACTCAACTACTTTGCCAGCTTTTCTATCTTGCCAGTCATGCCATTTCAGTAAAACAAATTCATAAATCGTAATCAAAAGCGCACCGAATTTTTCGGTCATCATTATCCATGACCAGCCGGTGAATAAACTGAAGCCGACCACAAACATCGAGAGCAACACCATAGTAGAACCTGTGAAGCCGAACATGCTGCGCAACAGACCGTCTACCGAAGTGCCTAACATGCCGCCAGGCGCAAGGGGTAATGAGGCTGGCAGCGAAATCAAATGGCCAGCTTCTATCGTGCACGAAGCAACCAGTAACAAACCAAACCCAATAAAATTGAAGAGTAAAAATGGTTTTTCACTCAGGTTCACCACTTCTAATTTCAAGTACACAAACCACATGGCGTAAAAAGCCAATATTGCCCACCACCAAGCCGAAAAGCCGAACAGATACAGCATCATATCGGAGACCCATGCCCCTACGCTACCGCCACTATTATGGATCACCGCATTGTCAGCAGCCATGTGCGACCACGAAGGATCCTCACGATGATAAGTGAAGAGAATCACGGTAATATAAAGTCCAACGAGTACAAGACCTAGCCACCATGCCTCTTTGATAAGCGGCGCACCAATTGCATGGGTTTTGGTCACTTCTGCGGCTCGCCGCGCATTCACTGGTGTTGATTTTTTGAAGAGCAAGATAGTAAAAACCTTACGTATTTTTGATGTCGGATTTAATTATAGCAGTATCAAAGTCGCTGCGTAGCGATTAGAATATCAATCTAATTTCAACTGTATTCAGGTATAGGAAATCATTATGGATATTGGCATTAAAGAACAAGATAGAAAAAATATCGCCCAAGGTTTATCCCATCTTTTAGCAGACACATATACCTTATATTTGAAAACCCACTACTTCCATTGGAACGTTACCGGACCAATGTTCAACACGCTACATTTAATGTTTGAAGCGCAATACACAGAATTAGCACTTGCCGTAGATTTAGTGGCTGAGCGAATTCGTTCACTCGATGTTTACGCACCTGGCACTTACCGTGATTTTGTAAAATTATCTTCCATCAAAGAAACAGACTCTGTACCTAAAGCGCAAGACATGATTAAAGAGTTAGTGGCGGGGCATGAGGCAGTATGCCGCACCGCACGCAGCGTATTCCCAGCAGCAGAAACCGCTTCTGATGAGGCGACTGCAGACTTATTGACTCAGCGTTTACAATTACACGAAAAAACCGCCTGGATGTTACGTAGCTTATTAGAGAGCTAATTAGAAAATTAAATTGATTTTAAGTAGCGCAAGCCTCTTGTAAAAACAAGCTGTTGCACAATCTACTTTACATTGACTCATTCAGCATCAACTCATTCGCATTAAATATTATTAAAGGGTTTTATCATGGCAACTAAACATGCCCATCTGCTTATTTTAGGCTCTGGACCTGCTGGCTATTCAGCTGCGGTGTATGCCGCACGCGCCAATCTCAAACCAGTACTCATTACCGGTATCGCACAGGGCGGTCAATTGATGACCACCACTGATGTCGATAACTGGCCAGCCGATAATGACGGTGTGCAAGGTCCTGAATTGATGGAACGTTTCCAAAAGCACGCTGAACGCTTTGATACAGAAATGATTTTCGACCATATTCATACCACGCATTTGAAGGAAAAACCGATTCGCTTGGTTGGCGATAACGGTGAATACACCTGCGATGCGCTGATTATCGCAACGGGTGCTTCAGCTAAATATCTGGGTCTTCCATCTGAAGAGAAATTCAACGGAAAAGGCGTATCTGCTTGTGCCACTTGTGATGGGTTTTTCTACCGCAATCAAGAAGTTGCGGTGGTTGGTGGCGGCAATACAGCGGTAGAAGAAGCACTTTACTTAGCGAATATCGCGAGCAAAGTAACCTTGGTACATCGTCGTGATAAATTCAAAGCTGAAGCGATTTTGGTCGATAAATTGAACGCTCGCGTCGCTGAAGGCAAGATCGTATTAGAAACCTTCCAGACCCTTGACGAAATATTAGGTGATGATGGCGGTGTTACCGGTATGCGTATCAAAAACGTGAACGATGGTAGCACTAAAGAAATCAAACTTATGGGTGTATTCATCGCGATTGGTCATAAACCGAATACTGACATCTTTGAAGGTCAACTCGAGATGGAAAACGGCTACATCATTACGCAATCCGGTCGCGGCGGTAACTTCACTGCAACCAGTGTGCCTGGTGTGTTTGCCGCGGGTGACGTGCAAGACCATATTTATCGCCAAGCGGTCACTAGCGCCGGCACAGGTTGTATGGCCGCACTAGATGCTGAGCGTTATCTAGATAAGTAATTATTGAGAATGCTGTGGTGGCGCGAAAAAAGACGGACTCTGATCTCGGTCAGAAGTCCAGTCCTGAAATTACAGAAGATTTAGAACTGTTCCGCGAAGCAGTGAAGGACGCTCGTCCGCTCACCGCGCCACTTATACATTCATACAAACTAAAACCAAAACCCATCCCAAAACAGTTTCTTCGCGATGAACGGCAAGCGCTTGCTGACTCATTGTCTGATCATTACATTCCAGCGCATGAATTAGAAACTGGTGAAGAATTACTTTACCTGCGCGATGGTCACTCCCCAGATATTTTAAGCAAACTACGACGTGGGCATTGGGTGGTGCAAGCCGCTATTGATTTGCATGGACTGATCAGTGATGAAGCACGCACCTATGTTTCAAACTTTATCAGTGACTGCAAAAAACGTGGCATACGCTGTGTACGCATTGTGCATGGTAAAGGCTTAGGCTCTCGCAACCGCGAGCCTGTGCTTAAAAACAAACTACGTGGCTGGCTCATGCAAAAAGATGAAGTGATTGCCTACGCTGAAGCACGTAAGCAAGATGGCGGCAGTGGCGCCGTAATAGTCCTACTCAAAGCATAAACGCTAAGTATCACCTAAGAAGCCGCCGCTTTGATGCGCCCACAAAGTGGCATATAAACCACCTTTCTTGAGTAGTTGTTGGTGGCTACCTTCCTCGATAATCTGACCTTCGTCTAACACAATTAACCTGTCCATCGCGGCAATAGTAGAGAGGCGATGTGCAATCGCCACTACAGTTTTGCCCTGCATCAAGTTGTATAAACTCGCCTGTATCGCTTGCTCCACCTCTGAGTCTAATGCACTGGTCGCTTCATCCAGCAACAGTATCGGCGCATCTTTCAGCATGACGCGTGCAATGGCGATACGCTGGCGCTGACCGCCAGAGAGCTTGACGCCACGCTCCCCCACATGGGCATCGTAGCCTCTACGACCTTTTGCATCGCTCAAGTTCATAATAAAGTCATGGGCTTCTGCACGTTTGGCGGCAGCAATCATGTCTTCATCTGTCGCATTGGGCCGACCATACAAAATATTATCGCGCACGCTACGATGCAGTAAGGAAGTATCTTGCGTCACCATGCCGATATGTTCACGCAGACTGTTTTGGGTCACGGTATTCACGTTTTGGCCATCTATCAAAATCTGTCCGGCTTCTACTTCGTAAAAACGTAATAGCAGATTAACGATGGTGGATTTACCGGCGCCTGAGCGCCCTACCAACCCGACTTTCTCACCCGGGTTAATATGCAAATTCAATGACTTCAATATTTCCCTATTGCCACCGTAATTGAAATCAACCGCCTCGAATTTAATGTCACCGTGCTTAACTTGCAGGGGTTTAGCATCTTCGGCATCGTTGATTTTATTATGCGTAGTTAATGTGTTAATACCGTCTTGCACGGTACCGATTTGCTCATAAAGCGAGGTCATTTCCCACATCACCCAGTGCGAGATACCATTCAAGCGCAGTGACATCGCCGTAGCTGCGGCTACACCACCCACTGAGACCTCACCATTGCTCCACAACCATAAAGCGGTTAACCCTGTGGCTGTAATCAAAATCATATTAAGCAGGTGATTCACTACCTCTACTTGCGTCACCATACGCATTTGACTGTGCACGGTATCTAAGAACTCATGCATGGCGAAGCGTGCATAACCGGCCTCACGCCCGGCATGTGAGAATAATTTAACTGTACTGATGTTGGTGTAAGCGTCGGTGATGCGACCTGTCATCATAGATCTAGCATCAGCCTGATTCTGTGAAACTTTACTCAACCTCGGCACAAAGTAGCTAAGTGAAAGAATATAGGCTGCTAACCACACCAAGAACGGTAGTGCAATCCATGGGTTAAAGAACCCTACTATTGTCACCATGGTGCCGAAATAGATCACCACATACACCAAAATATCAGCCACGATGAACCATACATCACGCACTGCTAATGCGGTCTGCATCACTTTTGCCGCAACCCTGCCGGCAAATTCATCTTGATAAAAACTCATGCTTTGATTGAGCATGAGCCTATGAAAATTCCAACGCAAACGCATAGGAAAGTTGCCCGCCAGCGTTTGATGCTTAAACAAGGTTTGCATCAAAATAAATACCACACTGAACATCAAGGCGATCACTAACCAAATGAGATGCTGTCCTTCACGCGCCCATAATTCGGTAGGTGGAATCAATGCCAGCCAATCAACCACTTTACCCATCATGGCAAACAATAAAGCTTCAAAAGCACCTGTCAAACCAGTGAATATCGTCACACCTAGCAAATAAGGGCGCACACCTCGCGTACTTGCCCATAAAAACTGCCAAAGCGATTTTGGCGGCGAGCGCATCTCGCTTGGTGGAAATGGATTTAAGAGATTTTCAAACCAACGTAACATAGGGGCTAATATCACCTAAAAGAATTGCGACTAATACTTACTGCGGAATTTTTTATCACTGACTTTTGCATCAGCGATGTTTGAGCTAGCTTAATTAAACAAGTTGCAAGGAACTACCTGTTGAGACTTAAACCTTTTTTATCAGGCACACTGCTTCTGCAGCAATACCTTCACCGCGGCCGGTGAAGCCTAGCTTTTCAGTCGTGGTTGCTTTTACATTGATGGCATCTATACCGACAGCGCAATCTTCAGCGATATTGGCGCACATCTGTGCGGTATGCGGCGATAATTTTGGCAATTCACAAATCACCGTGCTATCCAAATTGCTTACAACATAACCATGTGTTTTCAGCAGCGCCACCACATGCCGCAACAACTCACGTGAATTAATACCTTTATAACGCATATCGGTTGGTGGAAAGTGCTTGCCAATATCGCCTAGCGCGGCTGCCCCTAACAAGGCATCACAAATCGCATGGAGCAATACGTCAGCATCTGAATGGCCATCAAGACCCTTTTCGAATGGAATATCAACACCGCCTATAATGCATTGGCGCCCAACAACCAGTTGGTGAACATCGAAGCCGTGACCGATTCTTACAGTTGCCATTTTTACCTTCAGATTGAATTAACTACTTGAATTTAACAATGCCGATAATACCGCTAAATCTTGCGGGTAGGTCACCTTAAGGTTGCGCAATTCTCCGATGACAAGTTTAGGTTTCAAACCAAGTGCTTCGATAGCTTCGGCCTCATCAGTTGGTGTGCCTTTGAATTCTGTCAGGGCTTTTTTAAGCGTGCCATAACGGAACATCTGTGGCGTTTGCGCCTGCCATAAATCGGTGCGTGGCACTGTGGTCGATACACGCTGTTCATCATCCGCACGCTTTAAAGTATCAGCTAGAGGCAGTGCCAATAAGCCTCCCACGCTATCTTCTTTCAACGTAATCAGTAGCTGATTCAGCAGTTGCTTACTCAAGCCTGGGCGTGCTGCATCGTGTACCAACACCCAGTCGTCAGCCTCCACTTGCGAACTGATAGCGTTAAGGCCATTAAGCACGGTCGTCGCCCTGGTTTCACCGCCGCAATAATGCACATGCAACTTGCTACTTGCAGTATCAGTGCTAGGCCAATGCGCATCTTCCGAACTTAATATGACATTGATACTACTGATTTCAGCAGCTTGATCGAACACTTTAATCACATGCTGAATCAATGGTTCACCATTCAAACTTAAGTATTGTTTAGGGAAGTCTGCCCCCATACGACTACCGCTGCCTGCAGCTGGGATAATGACGTGAAAACGTGCCATATTAAGAAGTGAATAGTCTTGAGATCATGCCCGGATTTTAACATAGCGCGCTAGATTGACACTTAAGTTAGATATCTGGAGTTAGATATCTAGTTTTAAGTTTACGAGTTTAAATTTAAAGGAGCGTTTGATTCCAGATTTTTTTTCATAGAAGATTTGAAGAATCGCATTGCGTTACGCCCGGAATTTTTCGCTTTATACATAGCGATATCAGCTTGTTTGAGCAAGTCATCCACACTATTCACATTGCCACAGAACAGGCTTATACCAATACTGCTGGTAATATGGCACTCATTAGTTTGTAAAAAATAGGGCTGGTTAATAATTGCACTAATCTTTTTACCAACGGTTTTGACTTCGGTTGTCGCTCGCTTTGCATCTTCGCTCAAGTCTTCCAGCATCACCACAAATTCGTCGCCTCCTAAACGGGTGACAGTGTCACCCTCGCGCACACAGTCCTGGAGGCGATATGCCACCTCGACCAACAGCATATCGCCAAAATCGTGCCCCAAAGTGTCATTCAGTTCCTTGAAATGGTCGAGATCAATGAACATGATCGCGCCATAACGTCGACTCCTGATACTGCCGGCGATCGCCTGCTGTAAACGATCTTGTAGCAAGCGCCGATTGGGTAGTTGAGTAAGCGGATCGTGGAAGGCAAGAAGCAGGATACTCTCCTGAGCTTCTTTAAACTCGCGGATATCAGAAATTGCAGCGACGAAATTCGTAACCTGTCCATCCGGGTTGGAGACTGCCGTTATCGTAAGCCGATAGGGATTAATGACCTCATCCTTGCGTTTGCTCCAGACCTCGCCTGCCCAGGATTTATCCTGCCGTAATGCTTGTAAAATATCTTGATAATACTGTTCATCATGGCGCTCGGAAATAAGCATGGCAGTGGTCTTACCTAGAACTTCTTCAGTACTATACCCAGTCAATTGAGTGAAGGACTTATTCACACGCAGAATAACGTTATTAGCATCGGTGATCATCACGCCTTCCTGCACTTCAAAAGCACTGGCGGCAATACGTAACTCCTTCTGGTTTGCTTCCAACTGAGCATGTGCCAGTCGCACATTGTCCAGTGCCATATGCCGGTCAAGTGAGTTGGCGAACCCGCCGCCACTGAAAAGAAGGAAGCAGCCGGACGTGACTATCAATGCCAATAGATTGGGTTCGATTTGTAGTCCGCCAACCAAACAGATACTACTAGGTGCGAAAATAGCCCCCGCCATCGCAGTGTAGTGCATACCAGCAATCGCAAAACCCATAATTACCGCGCCTAATAAGTGCTGGATGAGTGGATGTAAGCCGGTTTTTTCGCCGGCATATACAATGAGAAGCGCACCTATAGCGGCCGTAATGGCAACTACAACAGAAAGGGCGAATATTGTGGGGTTGTAACTGATTGCAGGCTGCATTCTGAGCGCAGCCATGCCCGTATAATGCATGGCCGTAATGCCCAACCCCATAAAGAAACCGCCGATTACAATCTTCTTCAATTGCAATTTTGGGCTTCGCAGCAAATAGAAGCCGAGAAGCGCGGCAGCAATAACAGGTAATACTGAAATAAACGTCAGCCAACTATCATAAGCAATAGGTATAGGCAGGTGAAAAGCCAGCATGCCGATAAAATGCATCGACCATACTGCCATACCCAAGGTCACGCCACCGGCTATCATCCAAGCCGCAGCCTGATACCCTGTACTTTCCCGCATACGCTCAGCATGAGAAAGCGCTGTGAAGGAGCCAAACATGGCAATCAACACAGATAAGACTATAAGATTACCGCTCCAGCTAATCGGCAAACGTCTGTCTCCTTAATACTCAAACAACTTTTTTTATTACTGTTCTGACAATAGTAGCTTGTAATTAATACAATGTGTTGATTTTTACAAGCAAAGATGACATTAATAGTATTGGAATCATTATGCTATTAATTGGACTAATGATACATACTGGAGCAGATCGGATTATCACTAGATTGAGTAATCAATTTAACTACGCTACATGTAAAGAACTAGTTACCTTGATTAGGGAAAAGCCTACTTAAAAAAACAAAATTAAATATGATTACTGATCAAAATCAAAAAGAGAGTCTTATCAGTACCTTTCAAAAGGTTAGGGATAAAACTCTAGAAATTTGTAGTCATATTCAAAACGAGGATTACTCGTCTCAACCAATCCCAGATGTTAGTCCGCCCAAATGGCATTTAGGTCATACCACTTGGTTCTTTGAGGAGGTAATTCTTGTTAAATTTCTCAAAAACTATAAGCGCCACAACAATCAGTATAGTTCCTTATTCAATTCGTATTACAAAGCATTAGGAAGACATACTATTCAGCCTAATCGGGGGAGTTTATCAAGACCAACTGTTGAAGAGATTAATCAATATCGAACCTATGTTGATCGTCACCTTCTTGAACTTATCACCCAGAATGTTTTATCAAGTGAAATGCTATTTTTAATTGAAACTGGGATTCATCATGAGCAGCAACATCAAGAGCTACTCTACATGGATGTCAAATATATTCTTGGGGTCAATGAATTAGAAACGGCGTATTCAAAAACTTCACTCAAAGTTGCACCAAAGCCAAAAATCGGCTGGTCAGAATTTAGAGAAGGTATTTATGAAATTGGATTCGACGGGGAAAAATTTGCATATGACAATGAAAAACCTCGGCATAAAAATTATCTATATCCATTTGCAATCAGCCAGACATTAGTGACGAATGGGGAATTCTTAGAGTTTATTGGAGATAATGGCTACTCAAAGCCTCAATATTGGCTGAGCCAAGGATGGGACTGGATAAATCAGCACCAAATAGAACAACCCTTATACTGGTCAAAGCGAGGTGCCATTTGGCATGAATATACTTTATATGGATTAATACCTATAGATTTGAATAGGCCACTAGTACATATAAGCTACTTTGAAGCTGATGCCTTTGCGAGTTGGAAAAAACTTAGACTGCCCACAGAGCAAGAATTAGAAGTTTATTTAAATAATTCACAAATGAAGAAGGCCTTGGAAGAGGATGTGTTACTTCATCCCAATGATTCGTCTTCTCCCAATGGGCAGGTCTGGTGTTGGACTAGAAGCCAATATTCGCCATATCCGAGATTTAAGGCATTTGATGGTTTATTGAATGAATATAACGGTAAGTTTATGTGCAATCAATTTGTTTTGAAGGGAGGCTGTATCGCTACTCCGAATAACCATTATCGCCATACCTATAGAAATTTCTATCAGCCTCAACAGCGCTGGATGTTTTCAGGCATTAGATTAGCTAAGGATGTCATTTGAAAATAACTAACTTATTACTTGCTAATCCGACTACAGAGCATAAAGAAGAATTTAAGACTGATGTATTAATTGGACTTAGTAGCAACCCTAAGACTATTTCCGAGAAATATTTCTATGATGATGTTGGTAGTGAGCTGTTTCAAAAAATCTCACAACATCGTGACTACTACCTAACCAAAACTGAGTTTTCAATTCTTGAAACACATGGCGCCGCCCTTGCAAACAAAATTAACGAGTCAGAGATAGACATTATTGAACTGGGTGCAGGAGATGGCCACAAGAGCAAATTAATCGTCAATAGCTTTCTAAATAAGGGTACTAAAGTTAACTTTTACCCAATAGATATTTCTGAAAAGGCAATGAGGTTTTTATCCGAAAACATGGCAGTTGGAGGACTTTTAGATATTCATGGCATCGTTGCAGATTACTTTCATGGGCTTACCCATTTAAAGCAAATATCCAATAATAAGAAATTAGTACTCTTTCTGGGTTCTAATATTGGCAACTTTGGTAAATCACAAACCATGGAGTTTCTCAAAAAACTCTGGCTATCACTAAATGCTAATGATCATGTATTGATTGGATATGACTTAAAAAAAGACACAGCAATATTGAACAAGGCTTATAACGATTCTGATGGGCTTACCAGAGACTTTAATTTAAATCTTCTTAATAGAATGAATCTTGAATTGGGTGCCAATTTTGATTTAGAAAAATTCCAACATTATGGATTCTATAATCCCATATTAGGAGCGATGGAGAGTTACCTAATTTCCTTGGAAGACCAATTAATTTATATGCCGGCGCTAGAAAAAAGCTTTCACTTTGAAAGGTTTGAGCCGCTTCACCTAGAATATTCATTTAAGTTTTCTGAGGCCGACATCAATGATCTTGCTAATCATTCTGGATTCGAAACTGAAGCCCATTTTTCTGATGAAAATAATTATTTTATTGATTCGCTTTGGCAAGTAAAAAAAGACTGCGGGAAAAGACGTAAGTAAAATAATCTTTTTGAGACATATATTTTAGAGCTAAAGATAGTTT
>DATHXI010000079.1:0-36182 GCA_035459705.1 Methylotenera sp.
ATGTCTGCTGTGAGATGTGTGTCAACAGTTTTTGGTTTTGTTGCATGCGGATAAGGCCGGCGTGTGAGGTTGTTAAAAACAATAGCGACCAGTAACAATAGCAATGAGTTGATGCCGATTGGAAAAAATACAAAGCTATAGCCTTGGGCATGAATCGCAGAACCACCGAGTACCGCAGTAAGTGCTACAGCGCCACTGGGTGGGTGCAAACAGCGCAAAGCAAACATGGCTGCAATAGAGATACTTACCGCTAGTGCCGCTGCCAGTATGAGGTCGTGTACCCATAAGGCACAGGTGACACCTATGATAGCTGCAATCATATTGCCGCCAACTATAGACCAAGGTTGAGCTAAAGGGCTTGACGGCACCGCGAACAACAACACGGCAGATGCGCCAATAGGGGCGACTAGCAATGGCACAGCACTAGAGCCACCTTCAATTGTGTAAGTAAGTAAGCCTGTGAGTAAGATACCAATCAATGCGCCCAAGCAGGCACGCAAGCGCTCCGTATAGTTGACTACAATAGGTTCAGGCGAAAATCTTAGTAGCCAATTCCAGTATGTTCTCAATTGAATTTACCCTAAAGATAAAAGCCTTACATTTTACAGTATGCACCGTTTAGGTGCATATACATTTGTTGCGGCAATGACTAAGGTTGATGAAGCTAATGAGTAAGCACGGCACGCCATGCCAGCACTTTCTCCTGGAACGATAAAGTCGCGTGCGCTGGGCTTGTTGATGGCAGGCGAATGTAAGTTATGGAGCTGTTTTTCAGCGTTGAGAGGATATGGGTTTTGTAATAGTGTTCAGCCGCCGCACCATTAAAGAAAACCAGCTTTATATTAGGATGGTCGCGATAAAAAGTAACAAAGTCATTCGGCTTAACAGAGTTAGGGTCAATCGCTGTGTCCAAGCTGCCTTCACGCCTGCAAGAGTGCAAGACATCCCATACGGCAATGCCATGACTTACTAATTCTTGAAGACGTTCCAAATATGGCGCATCCGGATTTAGGCCAATAAGCTCACCTAAAACCTTCCAGAAAGCATTCTGTTTATGGGCGTAGTACTGACCGGCACTCAATGATTTGACTCCGGGCATGCTGCCTAGAATTAACACTTCTGCCGAAACATGAGAAATGGGCTCGAAGCTGTTTATCGTCTTATTTATGGTGTCTGGCATAAGGATACGTTTTCATGATTTAAGCTCGTTCTGCTATGGATATTGTCCAGTGTGCTTGTTTGGGGCACTAGTCCATTTAGACTATTGTAAGCAAGTTTGATAAACGTTTAAATGAGTAAGCCGAGTAATGGCTTGGTTATTAGTGCTGAGCGTTCGGCAAGCGCCTAATAATATTAGGTTGTTAGTTATTAGGTAATCATTCACAGGAGGGTTTTATGGCATCCTTAAAATTAAAAGCATGGATAGTAATGGCTGGCTTTGCGCTTAGTCCACTTACTATACATGCGGCAGTAAATAAAGATTTATCTGCAAAGAATGTAAACAATAGATCATACAATTTTATTAGTATAGGTAAAGTGAGTTCGTCATTTAGTGACTATATTTCACGTTCATTATTCGGTACACGTCAGTTAGCGGATGGCTTAAATAATGAGAAGAAAAATATTTATTCAGCATCATTTAGTCACTTAGTTCCCAATATGGTGAATATGATTAACTACCAAACTTTCAGTAATTTTACTTCCGAGCCATTAGCGAATGGTCTGGAAAATATCAGCATGGTTAATTACGGGACTAATAACAGTAGTTCATTTGTAAACTTTGTTAATACCCCTTCAGCATTCAGGTCAATGTCAGAACCAAAAACATACGGCATGATACTGGCCGGTTTAGGTTTGATGGCTTTTGTAGCACGGCGTCGTAAAGTAGGTCAGCTACATTATTAATGTAAGGTAATAGCAAAAGGCCCATCTATTTGATGGGCCTTTTGCTATGGGCTCTTACAGCATCTTCTACACAACTATCTAAAGCTTAAAGCGTTTATCAATGACCTTGATGAGTAAGTAGGCAATTGAAGTGCCAATAAAGTCTGCTAGCAAGTCGTCTAATCCTGGCGATCTGCCTATTAAATATTGTTGATGAATTTCGTCTAATGCGCCTAGAGAAAGCACTACCAAAAATAAATAAATCGGTTTTATTTTAGGAAAAGCAAAATAGGCTAACAATAATAGTAGCCCGTAAGTCAGGCTATGTACCACTTTATCCAACGGCGGCATAAACAGGTTTACGGCAATGGGTTGGGCGCCTACTATAAAGATCATAAAAATGAGTGTTACCAAGCTAAAGCGCGCTAAAGTCTTTAAGTAAGGAATACTCATGCAAGTTTGGTCATGCAAAGTTTAATAAGCATTTTTCTCTTTTTTTAAGAGCACGGAAAAAGTTTTCAAGACAATATACATATCAAGTTTTGGACTCCAATTACGTAGATAGTCCAAATCGTAATCAATGCGCGCCTTCATTTTATCTAAAGTTTCTGTTTCTCCTCGCAAGCCATTTACTTGAGCCCAGCCCGTGATACCAGGTTTTACTTTGTGGCGAATCATGTAACCTTTAATAAGCTTACGATACATTTCATTGTGTGAAACTGCATGCGGGCGCGGCCCAACAACACTCATTCTGCCTTGCAAGACATTGATAAACTGCGGCAACTCATCTAAGGAAGATTTGCGTAAAAAAGCACCAAGTTTAGTGACACGCTGGTCATTTTTGGTTGCCTGTGTCACTTTGCCGCCATCTTCACAGACAGTCATAGACCTAAATTTGTAGACGAGTATTTCTTTGCCATCTAAGCCATAGCGCCGCTGCTTAAAGATAATGGGACCAGGTGAACTCAATTTAACGCAAATGCCGATGATAATAAGAATAGGAAGA
Source organism: Methylotenera sp. (assembly GCA_035459705.1). Taxonomy (GTDB): domain Bacteria; phylum Pseudomonadota; class Gammaproteobacteria; order Burkholderiales; family Methylophilaceae; genus Methylotenera. The sequence continues at coordinate 2,891 of DATHXI010000079.1, forward strand.
ATAAGAACGAGCACTCCCAACGAAAACCCTATATCAGCGATGCGTTTAACCATGCCACTAAATCCGGTGAACGGGGTTTCGCACATGGCAACCACTGGAATACCATCTACTTGATCCATGCGTCCCTGAATCAAATCAGTCATGAATATATCGGGCAAGAAATAGATAGAGACGGTAGTGTCTTTAAGATCATCCAACATTTGGAGGACTCTGGGGTTATTCGACATTGGTAAAGAGATATAAATCACATTAATTTTGTGAAGTTTGATGTAACTCGCCATCTCGTCGATGTTGCCAAGCAAAGAGACATCGCTAATATTCTCTAATAGCTCGCCAAGCTCGGCTTCATTGGCATCATCCTTTAGGCTTAAGTCTTCAAAGAATCCAACAATCTTGGTGGACTTCACTTCACTGCTATTTAAGCGTTGTGCCAACTCGATACTTTGTTCATTTACGCCGGCAATAACTGCGCGTTTAATCGGGCCTTGCAGCTTAGTGATTAATGGTGCAATTAGCTTCAATGTTAAGAAGCCGAGTATTTGTAGCGAGGGCGTCAGAATCACCCAAAAAATAATAGTATCGATTGGGAACAGATAAAGATATTGCGTGCTATATGCGAAAAGAAGCAGCAACCCCGAAAGAATCACCCAATTTAAAATGATGTTCTCAATGGCCTTGTCTATTGAGAGCGCGATTCTTGAGTTACCCGGAAACGTCAATAAAAAAATAATTAACGACAATAATATGTAAATCGGACTAAGCCGTCCTTCTTGCACAATTGCTATGATCCAAAGTGCACATACTGCAATAAAGGGTTCTAAGAGAGACTCAGTAATGGATAAGATGTTGTCGCGTGCTAATACAATACCTTGCGCTCTGCGCAATAAGTTAATTTGCTGTTTCATACTCATTGGACTTGGTAGATTCTATTGAATTGTGTGACGGCTTGTGTGCGATTGATTACATTTAATTTTTTTAGTATGCGCTGTAAGTGGTTCTTAACAGTAAATGTGCTGATATTGAGTATTGAGCCAATCTCTTGATTTGTTTTACCCATCTTGACCCACGTCATGATTTCAAACTCTCTGTTTGAAAGCGTACCAACAATTTTAAATTCGGATTCCGGCTGCTGGATACCTACATCGGCAAGTTGACCTGGTACATATTGAAGTTGCCTTAATGTTGAATCGATATAAGGCATTAGCACACCGATCATCTTTCGAGAATCAGAATGAAGGTTGGTGTCACCAAGGAACATATATAAACAATCGTGGCCGCCTCGATAATCTTTTATGCCATGAATCAATGCCAGCTTCAAACTCTTAAGATGATTCAGGTCGACACCTTCTTCCTTACAACCCAATTCATGATTATGAAAAACCCCTTTTTCTACAAATAGAGAGTAAGGAGATTTTGAGTGGTCATGCCAGTGTTTGAAGAGATTTTGTAATAACGAAGTTAAGTTGGGGCTGGAAAACATGCCAGACTTTATGCCCGGGATTGCAGACACAATATCAATGTTAATGATACCTAGGGAAAAATCACCCCATGCAGCAATCATAGCTTGGTGAGGCAGAAATTGCTGTACATCACCTTGTAGCCACAGCATGAGCTCAAAATGAGAGCGAATATGCAGTGATCTGAGCATTAAATTATTTAAGCTATCTAAATTAGTTAAGCTATCGCGCGCTACCGGTTCTTTCGTATTCAAATTCATATTTGTATTCATAGTACATACCCCTGATTGCATATATTTAAGTGCAGTTATACATTCGATTCGTATTTGAGTTCTAGTGGTTCATTCGGACTATTGTTAGCAAGGTTATGGCTCAGTAAGATGATTTCCGATACTTCATTTATTCGTTTTTTTATTGATGAGCATGACCGTAGGATTCCAACCATCTATCTATCCCATCATCAATAAGAGCGCCTTAATGATTAACCTGTGATCAATATAATCGTTAAGCCAGAAATCCTGAGTAGGCTGGTTCTGATTCATTTGTAGGAGAATTCCGACGGCATTGTAAGACTGCGCTGATTGTTTAACCCGTTAGCTCTTATTAATATGAGCCCCACAAATTCATCAACGCAATAAACTTAAGAATGAGGTAAACAATTTGCAAGAGCTGGTCAAAACTGACGCATTAAAGCCATGTGAAGTGGTGCTAATGAAGTCGAATTGGGCAAGAAAGCTATTGCCCATGACTGTCATTAACACATTGTTCTTGTCCAATTTCTTTACGTCTATTGCACTGGCAGATAGCGATGACACATTTAATTTCAATGTAGGTACGAGCTACCAACATGATAGTAATTTGTTCAGGCTGCCTGATGGCGTGCAGCCAACCGGAGATGGCGCCGAACGCTCGGATAACATATCTAAAACCAATCTAGGCTTTAAAATTGATAAAGATTATTCCTTGCAAACCTTCAAATTCGACTACCTGCACCAGATTGTTAGATTCGAAAATGCTGAGTTCTTAAATTTCAATGCAAATAATTACAACGCAGCTTGGCTGTGGGCATTAACGCCAAGCTTGAAAGGTAATCTTTCATCAAGCAGAACGGAAGATTTAGTACCTTTCATCGATTTCAACAATTCAGACACACAAAATATTAGAACTACAAAAACGCAAATTTTTGATTTTGATTGGTCACCGCACAATGTGTGGCATCTATTGGGTGGATATACAAATTTAGACGTTACCAATAGCCAAACCTTTTTACCAGAAACCAGCTACAAATTTGACGCTTTAGAAGGCGGAATAAAATATTCATTTCCTTCTGATAGTTATGTCGCACTTAAATTTCGCAATAGAAATGGCAGCCAGGCGGCTAATAATCCAAGTTTAATTAGTTCAGGCTTCACAGAGAATGAAGAAGAACTAAGTGCCTACTGGATTGTGACTGGTAAATCCAAAGTGGGTGCAAATTTCGGCTACAACAAGCGTGAAGATGACAGTTTTGCCATACGAGATTTTTCTGGATATTTCGGCGGTATAGATTATGTGTGGGAAGCAACCTCTAAATTAAATTTGAATATTAATTTGAGTAGAAAGCTGGCTGCATTTCAAGATACAACTAGCAGCTATACAGTGAATGATGTTTTAGCCATCAGGCCAACTTGGGCGCCAACTTCAAAAACACTCGTGAAAGCTAATGTCCAAATAGGTAAAAGAAAGTTCTTGGGTGATGGTCCTGTAGTAAGTGCAATTGATAGAGAAGACGATTTCTTTAGCTATGGCATTGGCGCAGATTGGAGCCCGCGTAGCACGATAAAACTCAGTATTAATCTGCAGCATGAGCAAAGAAACTCGAACATTTCGGCTAAAGACTATTCAGCCAATATTGCCACCATTAATGGGCAATTAACTTTTTAATTTAATAGAGGAATAACGACCATGTATAAAAATTTCTCTAATCTTTTTTTAACTACGTGCTTCATTGCTTGTGCGTCTTCGTTAGGCGCTTGCTCTAAAAAAGAGGTGGTTGAAAAAGAACCGACTGCAGAAATTACGGAAAAAGTATCCGAGCCTATCGCGGCTAAAGTGAACGATGTAGAAATATCTACCAAGCAAATCAATCAAATGATGGAAGGCGCACCAAGCCTTACTGCTAATAATGAGATTGAAATCCAGCGACAAATTCTGGAAAAACTGATTGATCAGGAAATCATCATCGAAAAGGCAAGTAAGGAAAGCCTCGACAGGCTGCCCGAAGTCGTACTTGCAATGGAAACAGCAAAAAAAGAAGTACTGGCAAAAGCATATTTACAAAAACTGGTAGCAGAGTCTTCAAAAGTAAGTGATGAAGATGTAAACCAATATTACTTTGAACATCCCGCATTATTTTCTGAACGACGCATTTATAAACTCGAAGATATCAGTACGGAAAGAAATGCTGATGCTTTAGCGGCTATACAGAAAGTCGTAGCAAAGAAAAAATCTATGTTGGTAATTGCAAATGTGCTGCAGAAAAAAGGTATCAAGTACTCAGAAGAAACATACACGCGCCCTGCAGAGCAATTGCCACTCAACCTTTTGCCAAAAATACAACAATTGAAAGAGGGTGAAATGTTGATAGTGGAGACGGATGACGTTGTGCACGTCATGCGGTTAATACATGCGGAAGATGCGCCCATCAGCTTAGACATGGCGGCAAGTTCTATTCGAAGTTTCTTAATGAGTAGCCGTGCTAATGAAATAGTGGATGAAAAAATGAAGTCATTTAGAAAGCAAGCCAAAATCGAGTATGTAGGTGATTTCTCTGTCTTAGCCAACAGTCCTAATACTGTGAAAGTCGCCAGCGGAAAAGCGGGTGCACAAGTCAGTACTGATAAATCCAAACAGGCTAAGAGCACCTCGGGTGTAGTGAGTTTGAAATGATGGCCCAAATAAAAAGTGGACTACCAAAATCAGAAGTGGGCTTCCAAAATCAGAAGTGCCTTGAACAGCAAAGGAAACAACATGAAGCTAAATATTCTTAAATTAATCACTTTAATCAGCATATGTGCATTCTCAATCTTATCGCCCTACGCAGCACAAGCCGACGATAAGGTCGACTATTTATTGGGTGCAGGCGATTCAATAAAAGTGAATGTGTTTCGGAGTCCTGATCTTAGTACTGAAGTACGTGTCTCAGAAAGCGGGACAATCACTTATCCGTTGATAGGTGAGGTTAAAGTCGGTGGTAAAACTATTCAAGCGGCAGAACAAACCATCGCGCAAGCTTTAGTGAGTGGAGGATTTGTTAAAAAGCCCCAGGTCAATATTGTGTTACTGCAAATTCGCGGCAATCAGGTTGCAGTGCTTGGCATGGTGAATAAGCCTGGTCGTTACCCGCTGGAAACATTTAAAACTCGCTTAAGTGAAATGATAGCAACGGCGGGTGGCGTTGCGCCAATTGCCGGTAATGGTTCAGTGTTGCTTACAGGCACGCGAGAGAATAAACCCTATAAATACGAAGTTGATATCGCATCACTATTTTTTGGCGAAAAAAACTCACAAGACATCGTGCTGAATAATGGCGACGTGATTTACATCACGCCTGGTAATCAGATATCAATTCTTGGTCAAGTATTACGGCCTGGTCGATTTGCAGTTGAGGGGCCCAAGATGCGTTTAGTCGATGCGCTGGCAATGTCTGGCGGCATGGTTCCTACTGCTTCAGATTCAGTGGTGATCTCTGGCATACGAGAGGGCAAGCCTTTTAAGCAAGAAGTTGATGTTTCAGGGCTATTTCTTTCCCCTGATCTCAATAATGAAACATGGGTCATGGCTGGAGACCAGATTTATGTGCACCGCGCACCGGTGTTCTACATTTATGGAGAAGTGCAGCATCCAAGCAGTTATCGCGTAGAACGTGGTATGACTGTGGTACAGGCGCTTGCGCAGGGCGGAGGACCAACTGTGCGAGGTACGCAGCGCAACATTAAGTTGCATCGTCGCAATGCGAATGGTGATGTTGAAAAAACGACACCAAAACTGACCGATTTGATTAAGCCTAACGATGTGCTGTACGTGGAAGAAAGCCTGTTTTAAGGATATTTATGAGTCTCTTCCAATTTTTACTGATATTAAAAGCACGGTTCAAAATTATCGTACTGACGTTTGCGGTCGTCGTGGCGACCTCTCTGTTGGTCACTTTGATGCTGCCTAAAAGCTATCAGGCTACCACTTCCCTTTTGCTTAATTACAAAGGCGTGGATTCGGTCACGGGTGTAGCAATGCCAGCGCAGCTAGTGCCAGGTTATATGGCTACCCAAGTAGATATTATTAGAAGCAGGAATATTGCGCTCAAGGTGGTGGATAAGTTAGGGCTGGTGCAAGACGAGCAGGTAAAAGCGCAGTTTCAAAAGGCCGCCCATGGAGAAGGCGATATTCGTAGCTGGATGGCAGATATCCTGCTGAAAAAACTAACGGTTACTCCATCAAAGGAAAGCAGTGTTTTAGAAATATCGTATAGCGCAGCAGAGCCTGAATATACTGCCAATGTTGCCAATGCATTCGCTAATATTTATCAGTCTACTAGCGTGCAGCTTAAAGTTGAACCAGCACAAAAAGCCGCAGGTTATTTTGGTGAACAAGTTAAAACCTTGCGTGATAATTTGGAGGCAGCACAGACGCGTTTGTCGAAATATCAGCAAGCAAATGGCATTACCAATCCAGAGCAAAATTTCGATGTAGAAAGTATGCGTTTAAATGAGTTGTCTACGCAACTGAGCTTAGCGCAATCGGCGGCGATAGAGGCACAATCTCGCAAAAATAGCGCGCAAAAGAATGCTGCTGATTCTCCTGATGTGGCTTTAAGTCCAGTAATACAAAACTTAAAAATTGAAGAATCAAAAGCTCAAGCTAAATTAGCCGAGCTATCACAGAATTTAGGGGTGAATCATCCGGAATATCAATCTGCACAATCTGAATTAAATAAGATAAAGGCGCAATTGCATAACGAGATTCAAAGAGTATCAAACAGCATTAGCGGTTCAGCCAATATCAATCAGCAACGTGAGTCAGACCTGCGCGTACAGGTAGATTTGCAGAAGAAAAAAGTCTTAGAGCTTAATCGCTTAAGAGATGACATGACTGTTTTGCAGAAAGATGTTGAAGTTGCACAAAAGGCCATGGATGCAGTGACGCAACGATTTAGCCAGACAAGCATCGAAGCCCAATCGAATCAAAGTGATATTGCCATCTTAAATCCAGCAACCGTCCCACTGTATCCAAGCAGCCCCAAAGTATTCGTAGGCTTTGTATTGTCAATTATTCTCGGCGCCATCTTAGGTATGGGGTTAGGTCTAATTGCTGAGTTGTTAGATAGGCGCATACGTAGCCGTGATGATATTGCTGGCTTACTTGAGGTACCGGTTTTCGCCATGATTGCCGCCAAACCTAGAAATAAGTTGATGAAAATATTGCCTAGCCAATTACATCAAAGATTAACGGCTTGAGGACATAACGATGGCAATTGTGAATGTAAATGAACACTTAATGCAGCTAACCAAGGCAGAAAGCCGTGATATGCGCATTGGTAAGATACTGGTGGATTCAGGGAAAATTACGCACATTGATGCTGAGCGTATATGGAGCTTACAAAAAATTGAAGGTTTACGCTTTGGTGTAGCAGCAGAAAAATTAGGTGTCATCGCGCAATCAGAGATACGCCGAGTACTATCTTTGCAATTTGATTACCCGTATTTACAAGCGAATCAAAGTGGATTCAGTAAAGACTTAGTAGCGGCATACCAACCATTCTCCCCGCAAGTCGAGGCACTAAGAGGCTTGCGTAGTCAGTTGAATGCACGATTCTTTAGTGAAGCTAATAAATCTTTAGCAATTATTTCGCCAAATGTGGGTGAGGGCTGCAGCAATTTGGCCGCAAACTTAGCCGTGGTGTTTTCTCAGTTAGGTGAGCGAACGCTTTTAATTGATGCAAATTTAAGAGACCCATGCCAGCATAAAATATTCAATTTAGAAGAACCACTTGGTTTATCTGACATTTTAGTAGGTCGAGCTGATTTAGATGTGGCTACTAAGATTGAGCCATTCCCCTATTTAACAGTATTAGGTGCGGGAACAATACCGCCTAACCCGCAGGAATTGTTGAGCCGCTATGTGTTTACTGATTTCATGGAACAAGTGGCAGGTTTTTACGATGTCATTATTGTAGATACAGCACCAGCAGTCGCAAACTCAGATGCACAAACAGTGGCCGCGCGTTGTGGCGGTGCGTTACTCGTATCGAGATTGAACAAAACTCGCACTTCAGAACTGGAGAATGTGCGAGATCAGCTCGTAGTGACAGGCGTCAATATAGTGGGGGCAGTTTTAAATGATTTTTAAAAAATGCCCCTCACTCTTATTAACGAACAACCGTTTAATAAACAGCAGTGGAATATACAGCCGTGGCTAGTTTATTAAAGGCATCTAGCACCACGCTGGTCACCACAGTGTTGATCACTGCGATTGGTTTTTTTACGTCCATCATTACCGCACGTATTCTTGGCCCAGAAGGTAGGGGGTTACTTTCTGGAGCTTTATTGATTGCAACGCTCGCAGGTAATGCGGCTATCTTTGGTTTGGCTAATACCTTTGTGTATCACCAGGGTGCGGAAAAAGGATTCAATTACAAAATATTTTTTGTATTTTCCCTATTACTCATTGCGCTGGTTTCAGCTTGTTTTGCTTATTTTGGCTTGCAGTTATCCAGTGAGACTCAATTGCATCAGCAGCTTTACCTCATTGTCACTATGGCCATTGTCTCGGGCGGCTATGCTTATTTCAATGCCCTTAGCCAGCTCAATCATGAGTTACGTTTTTTTAATATCATGCGGTTCGGACTGGTCGCGGGCAACTTATTGCTACTCGGCCTCATCATTTTGTTCTTTGAGTCACTGACTTTCGTCGAGATATTAATTGCCCAGATTATTGTGAGTGGATTTTTAATGCTGTGTGGAATGTTCTGGGCTCACAAAAATACCATTTGGCACAACCTTCATAACGCGCAGTCTAGTGCTACTTGGCAAGATATGCTGGGTTACAGCGTCAAACATCATGGCACTGTGTTGCTGAGCATATTGCTTGTGAACTTTGATAAGTTAGCGCTATTGAAAATGGGAACCATCGTTGAATATGGTTTTTATGCACTAGCGTTCACTACTTCAAGACTCATTGGCGCTGTGCAAGAAGCCACGTCTACAGCCCTATATGCAAAATTTGCCGGCAAAGACATTGCCCAGCTTTCAACCAACGTCAATCAAGTATTCAGAATGACCTTCATTCCTATGCTGATTCTTGCAGCTATAGGTGCGGCCATTTCTCCTTGGCTTATCCCGTTTATTTATGGTGAGGCATTCTCATCCATGACCATTCCGTTTGCTATTTTGCTTTTTGAATGTGTCATTGGCGGCGCTAGTTGGACGTTGGCACAAAGATTCAATGCGGGTGGTAGGCCAGGGTTAGTGTTCTTTAGGCAGTTTATATCAGTCATTCCAGTGCTAATGGCATTGCCATTCTTGCCGCACGAGAACATCACCATTTATTTAAGCGGATTGATGCTGATTGGCGCCGTACTAAGACTTAGCATTACCTTGGGCATTTACCCTTATGTGCTTAAAGAGCCAACGCCAAAACTATTACCTAATAAAGCAGATATTAAGTCAGTGCTTAAATTTACAAACGCAGCGCGATGAGAGTGGGTGAGACTTTGAATATGTCGATAGATAAAGAAATTAAGCTCAGACATGATGACCTCATGTTGAATGTCATGGATCAACATGATTTCATTAAAGATTTAATTGGCGACAAAAGCTTTGTCTATGTAGACATGCCTGTGTACGGCAACATAGGTGATCTGCTCATCATGGCCGGCACGCTTAGTTATTTTAAGAAAAACAACCTCACGCCAAGAATAATCGCACCGATATTTGCTTTTGATATTGATTGGATAAGGCCAGATGAAGTGGTGGTGTTTCAAGGCGGCGGCAATTTTGGTGACCTTTACACAGGCATGCAAGCGTTAAGAGAAAAAGTCGCCAAAGAAAAGCCTGATAATAGAATCATCATCTTGCCGCAAACGATACATTTTTCTTCCTTTGAGGCAATGGCTAAGTCAGTGGCAATATTCCGCACACATCATGATATTCATTTATGTGTACGCGACGAACACTCTTATGCACTGGCGCACAAATTTACTAATCATGCTTACTTGGCACCTGATATGGCACATCATCTTTACCCTTTAAAAGTTGATCTGGTGCCATACAAAAAGACGCTTTTGCTCAGCCGTACTGACGGCGAGAAGTCAGCAAAGCATATAACAGATATGCAGTTTTCCACTATTACCGATTGGCCAGAGCTAGTAGGTAAGCGTGAGAAAAACTTTAGGTTGTTCTATCTCGGCATGCGTGTGTTTTTTCGAGCCGGTTTAGGGGTGTTGGGTAATAAGATTTTTTCAAAGCTCTGGCCTAGCTACGCCAATACTTTAATCAATGATGCAATCAAACTATTCGCGAACCATGAAGATGTGGTGACCGATAGGCTGCATGGTCATATTTTGGCGTGCTTAATGAGTAAGCCACACACGGTACTGGATAACAGCTATGGAAAAAACTCAGGGTATTACAAGGTATGGACAGAGCAAAGCGACATTGTGAGGCTGGAAAATTTTGAGTATTAACCTTAAAAACTATATCTGGAATTAAAGATGGCAACTTTTGACGTATTGTTACCGGTAAAAAATGGCATAGCTTACTTTGCTGAAGCCTTGGATAGCATCTGTAATCAGACTTTCCAAGACTGGCGCCTGCTCGTTTTAGATCACGGCTCAACAGATGGCAGCTTTGAGCTGGCGACTGAATATGCTGCGCGCGATCCACGTGTTGTGGTGAAATCCTTTCCAGAGGCTAAAGGGCTTTCCGGGCTTTTGAATTGTGGTTTGGAGATATGCGATTGCCAGTATGTTCTTAGACAAGACGCAGATGATATTTCCATGCCAAATCGAATGGAAGAGATTGCTAAGGCTTTTGCTGAGGATGACGATTTAGTATTGGTGGGTTCACTGGGTGAAGTTATCGATGGTGATGGTAAGAGAATCGGCAGTTTTAATGTACCTGCTGATGAACACGCGATACGTGCAATGGCTCTTTTTAGAACGCCTGTCATGCATCCTACCGTAGCAATGCGATTGCCTGAAATACGTAAATTGAAAGCGCGCTATGGGGTAGATTTTTTACAGATTTTGCCCACACATCAGCAGATTGAGGTACCAGGTTTAGCTGAAGATTATTTCCTGTTTGGGCAATTGGCATTAGTGTGTAAGTGTGAAAATATTCAGCAAGAGCTTATTCAATATCGCTGGCATGGTGCCAATGTCAGCGCTACGAAATATGTAGAACAAAGTAATGTAGCGCTCAATATTTCAAGAAACTTCATTCAAACCTTGTCTCTGATACATGATGTGCAAGCCTTTGATCCAGCGCCGTTTTGCAATCATGGTGAAAAATTAATTCGATTCCCTGCCAGAAGTGATTTTTCTAGGGAATATCAGCTTCTTAAAATTATGTTGGGTAAATTAATCCCCGATGCAAAATTGCGTCAGCGTGAAATGGCCTACCGTTGGGTGATCAGCAATAGATCTATTCCTATTATGCTCTCTAGATACTTCGGTTTCGTTCTCAAACATCAGCTATCAAACAATGAGTGGCGCAGCATACGCGCGTGGATTGTTGATACGTTAAAGAACAGAAGTACTTTGACTATCAATGCCAATGGAATTTTAGAAGGCTAGAGCATTCACTTAGTACTAAACAGATGAGCAACTTTTCAAAATCTTCATTGCAATTATCCCCAGCGCTTATTGTGAGCATTAGCTTATGCATGGCTGTTGTTATGGGCGTATTCGTTGCACTTTTTGTGAATAATGTCGGCGATCGTTTGGGGATTTTATTGGCATTGCCGGGCGCGATAATGGTAGGGCTTATTTTCCTACTGGATAGATACACGCTTTTTCTTCTCATCATCCTGTTTAGATCCGCATTAGATCCCATTTTAGAAATCACTAAATTAGGTAGCTTTGGGCTAGGTGCAGTACTCAATGCTTTGGTGATATTGATTGCGCTGATTGCCATTGTTCAAGAGCCGAGTCCTGTACGCAAAGTACTCAAGCAAACGTGGTTGGGGTTTCTAACGATATCGATAATCACACTAGGATTCGCACCTGAGTTTATCACCGCACTTAAAACCTATCTGACATTGGTATCGTATGCGGCTATTTTTGCATTAGCGATTACCTTAATTAAAAGCGAAGCAGATTACGGACGATGGATGCGAGCAGTCTTTTACTCATCATTTATTCCTGTTGTGTATGGCTTTATAGATGCAGCGACCGGCGGTTTTGCAAGTTCAGAAGGTTTTCGCATTAGCAGCACCTTTTCACATCCCAATATTTTTGCTTTTTATCTGGTGTTAATGATTTCTTTAGGATTTTATTTTTATAAATCCAATGCTAGTTACATTCCACTATTCTTTCGCAGAACGATGCCGATTTATATTTTGTTGATGCTGGCTTTACTGGTGATGACGAAAACGCGTAGTGCCTGGGCCACCTGCTTCACGTTCTTTACCTTATATGCATTGATTTACGAACGTAAATATTTGCTCATCATTTTCTTGCTGCCCATAGTCGGATTCATGATTCCAGAGATTCGTGATCGCTTTGCCGATTTGTCGCAGGGCAATGAAGTCGTTAATTACAGCAAGTTGAATTCTTACGCTTGGCGAAAAATGATATGGAGCCAAGGTCTTCAATCGATGGAGCTGAGCCACTACTTGCTTGGCTATGGCTTGGAAGCTTTTAAATATTATTCAGCCAAATTTTTCACAATGTCTGGCGGGCTGCAACATGGCGCTCATAGTGTTTACGTACAGTTGTTTTATGAAACAGGGGCGTTAGGCCTAGGCGCTTTCATCTGGTTGCATGTAAAGCTTGGTCGATTGCTGTTGCCCTTTTACAAAAAAAATAAGCTCATGATTTTCTCATCGATTATGTTTTTGCTTGAGTTCGCATTGAACTCGTACTCAGACAACATGCTGTCTTACCTCTCATTTAACTGGTATCTGTGGTTTGTACTAGGCACTGCCTATGCAATAGGGAATATCAGGCAAAAACAATCAGAGACTAAAACCCAAGCTGATGATGAGCAACCAAAATTGAATACTAGGGGCCTGAATGTCAGTTGATTTGGAATGGGCTGAAGATTTAGCCAGATACAACTTGAAAAGACCATTTTTCAAGGAACAATCAATTTGGGCAGTTTGGCTATACCGGCTCGGACGCAAGATTGATGTGCAGCAAGAAGGCCTTGTTAAGAAGTTTTGCACGGTCTTTTATTGGACGTTCTTTAGATTGATAGAAACGCTTATCGGTGTGAGTTTGCCAAAGTCAGCCCGCATCGGTGGCGGCCTGCGCATCTGGCATTTCGGCGGGATATTTATTCACCCGAATGTTGTGATAGGTAAAAACTGCACGTTAAGGCAAGGCGTGACCATAGGTAATCGTATTGAAAATGGAGGTGTTCCAACCATTGGTGACAATGTCGATTTCGGTGCCTATGCGCAAGTGCTAGGTGATGTGCGCATAGGCAATGACTGCAAGATTGGTGCGATGACTTTGGTTATTACAGACGTGCCAGATGGCGCTACCGCTGTGGGAATACCAGCCAGAATCATTATGGCTAATCATGAATAAGCACGCTGAAAATTCTATGAAGCGTGTAGATATGCAACAAATATTTAAGGAGTTGTTTTGGTAGGTAAACATAAAATCGCGTATTTCATCAATCAATATCCTAAGGTGAGCCATAGCTTTATTCGCAGAGAAATATTGGCTCTAGAAAAACAAGGTTATGAGGTTGTACGCATTGCCCTGCGCGGCTGGGATGCGGATATTGTCGATGCAGAAGATGCACGTGAGCGGCAGCAAACTAAATATGTGCTGCAGGCGGGACTGTTTGGTTTGTTTATAGCTGTACTAAAGGCCTTATTTACAGCGCCATTGAAGTTTTTCTCGGCTTTAAAGTTTGCGCTAAAGATGGGCATTAGGGCCGATAGGTCATGGCCGTATCATTTGATCTATTTGGCAGAAGCCGCGCAGGTATTAGCTTGGCTTAAAGATGAAGACGTACAACACATTCATGCGCATTTCGGTACTAATTCAACGGAAGTGGTGATGTTGGCGCGTTTGTTGGGCGGCCCTAGTTATAGCTTTACCGTGCATGGGCCGGAAGAGTTTGATAAGACTACGTTTTTATACCTGAAAGAAAAAATACATCACGCTGCGTTTGTGGTGGGTATTAGTTCTTATACGCGTAGTCAGTTGTATCGCTGGGCGGACTATAGCGACTGGCACAAGATTCATGTGGTGCATTGCGGTCTGGAATCTTCCTTTCATGATGTCCATCCACAGCCAATTACCCAGTCGCCAAGGCTTGTATGCGTAGGGCGTATATGCGAGCAAAAAGGGCAGCTACTGTTAGTGAATGCATTTAACCTGCTGGCAAAAAAATGCATCCCATTCGAGCTGGTACTCGCTGGTGATGGTGAAATGCGTGAAGAGATTGAAGGCCTTATCTCCAAATATGGCTTGAAAAAACACATCACAATCACTGGCTGGATCAGTAGTGAACAAGTGCGTGAACAGATATTGGCAGCACGTGCTTTAGTTCTACCTAGTTTTGCTGAGGGTTTGCCGGTCGTGATTATGGAAGCATTGGCGCTAAGAAGACCAGTACTCACAACCTATGTGGCAGGTATTCCTGAGTTAGTGCGAGATGGAAAATCAGGTTGGTTATTCCCCGCGGGCGATGTAGATGAGTTGGCTCGTGTGTTAGAAGAGTTTTTAACCACCCCAATTTATCAACTGGAAGCGATGGGCAATGCGGGATATCAGCGTGTATTAGAGCGGCACTCTATTGATACTGAAGCGGCTAAATTAAGCCAGCTTTTTGATGATGCAATACAGATAGATACAGCGTCTGTGTCACGCTTTTCAGTGAGGAACATTGCATGATAGCGGTGCAGATATTATTCATCATTTGCGTGATGCTATTGGCAATACCAGTATTGGTATTTTCCATACAGATACTCGTTTCATTGTTACCGTATCGACATCAGGCAGTGCCATCAAGCCAGCGACCTTCGATTGCGATTCTCATTCCTGCACATAATGAACAGCATGGAATTACCGCGACATTAGATTCTATTAAGCAACAGCTTGAACCGCAGGACCGAGTAGTGGTGATTGCTGATAATTGTTCTGATGCAACTGCAACAGTGGCGCGTAACAACGGCGCTATTGCAATAGAACGTAGCGATGCTGTGCGACGCGGCAAAAGCTATGCCCTAGATTTTGGGATGCGTTACCTTGAGAATAATGAACCGCCAGAGGTGGTGGTGATTATTGATGCAGATTGCCTATTGCAAGCTGGCACCTTAACGCAATTGGCTAATTTAGCACTTGACAGCAATAGGCCAGTACAAGCGCTTTACTTAATGTATTCACCACCCAGTGCCGGACTAAAAACGAAGATTGCAGAGTTTGCCTGGGCTGTTAAAAACTGGGCGCGCGCGCTAGGCTATCACCGACTCAATTTACCATGCCAGCTCATGGGAACCGGCATGGCATTTCCCTGGGCGTTAATCCAGAAGGCGAACCTGGCGAGTGGACATATTGTAGAAGATTTAAAACTGGGTTTAGATTTTGCCGAGCAGGGACATGCACCATTGTTTTGTCCAGAAGCAGTCGTGACCAGTACTTTTCCGCTCAACAACGAAGGCGTTAAATCGCAACGTACTCGCTGGGAGCATGGGCATTTGGCCATGATTGTTAAGGAAGGACCCACGCTACTATTCAAAAGCATCACCAAGCTAAATCTTGGTATGTTTGCCTTGGTATTAGATCTGTGTGTACCACCGCTGGCATTGCTCACTCTGCTAGTTACTGCGTTAGCAATGACTGCCATTGTGCTGCTGCTGGTTACAAAAGCTTTACTGCCATGGTTGTTAGGAATTTCTTTACTACTCCTGCTTGGTTTGGCTGTGCTTCTTGCATGGACTAAATTCGGCAAATCCATTTTATCAATCTCTCATCTAACCTACGCCCCTATTTATATGCTGGCAAAGATTCCGCTGTATTTGAAATTTATAATCAAGCGCCAGGTTGAGTGGGTGCGTTCTAAACGAGATTAAGATGATAGACGAACGTTTCAAAGTTTTGGATGGCTGGCGTGCTATCAGCATTCTGGCGGTTTTAGCCTGTCATCTTTTGCCGCTTGGGCCAAAAGCAATACAGCTAAATTACGATGCCGGGCTCTTCGGCATGTCCTTATTTTTTACTTTATCCGGGTTTTTAGTTACCCGCCTTTTATTGCATAGAGATGATGTCGTCGATTTTCTGATCAGGCGTTTTTTCCGGATTCTGCCCTTAGCTTGGCTGTATATGGTCATTACTTTATGGCTATTCTCGGCCGACATCAGTGGCTGGCTGGCCCATTTATTTTTCTATGCTAATTACCCGCCAAAGCCCCTGCTGCCGCATGTTACGGATCATTTATGGAGCTTGTGCGTAGAAATTCATTTCTATATTGGTATTGCTATTTTAGTGGCGCTGTTTAAGAAGAGAGGGCTGCTATTGATTCCTTTCATATGTCTTGCTGTTACGGCATTACGCGTGAGCCAAGATGCGCATGTCTCAGTCATCACACATTTGCGTATTGATGAGATTCTAGTGGGCGGAGTTTTAGCGCTTATTTATGAGCGGAAATTAGGTGAAAGCATATTTAACTTTGTACGTAAGCAGAATTTCTTATTAATGCTAGTTCTGCTCATCATTTCTTGTCATCCAAGAGGTGAAGCCCTCATGTATTTACGGCCTTACTTTGCAGCATTACTCATAGGCACTACGTTGCTTAACCCAGAAACTAAAGTCAGCCAGTTGCTTAATCATAAAGTGCTGTTTTACATAGCGAGTATTTCATATGCGCTTTACATCATTCATCCCTTATTGGCTTCTACATGGCTAGGTAGTGGCGAAGGTTGGGATAAATATATGAAGCGCCCGTTATTGTTTACGGTGTTATTTTTTCTTGCGCATGTGTCTACTTTTTATTTTGAAAAAAGATGCATTGCCTTTGGTAAGAACTTATCTAATTTCATTAGTGTGAGGTTTAATCGTGAACAATAAACTATCTATGCGGACTCTATTAGTTGTTATTGGTATGACATCTTCATTGCTTGTGGAAGCAGAAGATGCTGCTAACAAGAACATTATTTTTTCACCCACTAGTTTTTGGTATCAGGCCATTCCTGCAAATGTGCAATTGCATCCAAATTCAGCTAATTTTACGCAAGAGTTTCTGCGTCAAAAAACCGCTTATTACGGTACGGTCAATATCAATACCACCAGTTATGCGAGTCCGATTTATTATGCAACATCGAGCACCCCTAAAGTGACGGTTGCGGAGTGGGATTGTCAGCGTAAAGGCTACAAGGATAAAGGCTTGGCTGAGCAATTTACTCAGGTGCCTATTCCTGTAAATGCGATACCGGCGGCTGGTACGGATTCTGAAATGTCGGTGTATGACCCAGCGACCAAAACGCTTTGGGAGTTTTGGCGGATGCAGAAGGTGAACGGCAGCTGGCAAGCGTGCTGGGGCGGCCGTATACAGAATGCTTCAATCAACGAAGGCGCATTTGCCGGACACTACGGTACCACGGCTACTAGTTTGCCTTTTATAGGTGGTCAAATCACTGCAGAAGAACTGCAAAGTGGTGTCATTAATCACGCAATTGGTATCAGTCTGGTAGATATTGAAAAATCTACGATATTTTCTTGGCCAGCACATCGTTCGGATGGACTTAACCCTACCAATGCACCAAACCGCATCCCAGAGGGTTTGCGCTTTAGGTTAGACCCAAGCGTTAATGTGGACTCACTCAATATGCACCCTATGGGTAAAGTGATTGCTAAAGCAGCTCAAAAATACGGCTTTGTGGTTTGGGATAAAGCAGGTGCAATTTCTATACGTGCGCAGAATCCTTATTCTTATGTAAGCGCAGATTCACTAACGTTGCTACCTAATCCATATAAATTGTTATTTGGCTCTACTCAGTCTTATGCAATTTTGAATGGATTTCCATGGAACAAATTACAGTTTTTACCAATGGATTACGGTAAGCCTTAACGACGGACTGAATATAAGTCCCACAACGATTTTTAGATGAGTGAGTATGTATGTTGGATAAAAAATCTATCTTAGTAGCAGAGTTTCCTGTGAGGGAAACCAGCAAAGACATATTAGCAACAGAGATATTGCAACGTATGGCCGTGCATAAAAAAAGTATACTTTTCTTTGCGAACACTAACTTCATTGTGCAGTGTCGGCCATTGCTTAAAGAAATGCATAATGAAGATGTGATTATCGTAAATGATGGTGTTGGAATGGATATTGCGGCTTTTCTGCTTCATAAGAAAAAATTCAAATCCAACTTGAATGGTACAGACTTTACCCCTTATTTTTTTAGTCAATCCAAGCAACCACTACGTGTTTTTTTACTTGGGGGAAAATCTACAGTGCTTGATAAAGCTGCTCAGTATCTTGCACATGAGTTGGGTCAAATTGTTGTTGGTCGCTGTGATGGGTATGATGGCGTAAAGAATCCTAATCTTATAGAACAAATCAATGCATCGGCTGCGGATGTAGTGCTAGTGGCAATGGGTAACCCTATGCAAGAGCAGTGGGTTCTTAATCATTATCAAGCGCTAGATGCAAAACTGATTGCTGGTGTTGGTGCGCTATTTGATTTTTGGGCAGGTGACAAACCCAGGGCGCCCACATGGATACAGAAGATTCGCATGGAATGGTTCTATCGTTTATGCCTCGAACCAAAAAGGTTGCTCAAGCGATATACCCTAGATATTCTGGTATTTCTGGTATTTTGTTTTAAATATAGGAAACAAAGCGCTTAAAAACGTATATTTAGATTGGTTTTCAATCATAAATAGCTGGATAGTAATTTGGAGACAGTATGAAAATTTTAGTAGTTGGCGGTGCAGGTTACATAGGTTCACACATGGTGAAGATGTTGGTAGATAGCGGACACAGTGTCATCACATTTGATAATTTGTCTTCAGGTTTTCGCGATGCGGTACTGGGAGGTGAGTTTGTACAAGGCGATTTGGCAAACTTAGAAGCAATAGACCACGTATTTGAAAAATACCAGCCTGAAGCCGTGATGCATTTTGCATCTTATATTCAAGTTGGAGAATCTGTTCAGCACCCAGATAAATACTATTTAAACAATTTTACAAACACGCTGAATTTATTGAATGCCATGGTGAAGCATCAGGTAAATAATTTTATATTCTCATCTACAGCAGCGGTATTTGGTGAGCCAGAATATGTGCCGATTGATGAAGTACATTCAAAAAATCCATTGAATCCCTATGGCCGTTCTAAATGGATGGTGGAGCAGGTGCTGGCAGATTATGAACGCGCTTATGGCTTGAAGTCAGTATGCCTGCGTTATTTTAATGCAGCCGGGGCAGACCCTTCTGGCCTACTTGGTGAGCGTCATGAACCAGAGACGCATTTGATTCCTTTGATATTACAAGCACTTTCCGGAAAGCGGTCACATATCAGCTTATTCGGTCGTGATTACGACACGCCAGACGGAACCTGTATTAGAGACTATATCCATATTGTTGATTTATGTTCAGCACATTTACTCGCACTGATGAAGTTGGTTAAGGACGGCACAAGCATGCGTTTTAATCTGGGTAATGGTGAAGGCTTTTCTGTGCAAGAGGTCATCACGGCAGCAGAGCGCGTGACAGGCAAAAAAGTGAAAGTAATCGAGGCGGCACGGCGCGAAGGCGATCCAGCGAGATTGGTCGCGGATGCTACCTTGGCTAAGAAAACACTCGCATGGACACCGGTCTATACCGATTTAGAAACAATCATTGCCCATGCATGGCAGTGGGAAACAAAGTCACATACTCACGTAAATTAGTAGATAAAAATAGATACTTTTACGCGCATTAAATGAATTCAATTTTAAATAAGAGGTAATGGATAATTATGAAAAAAGTTACTAAAGCAGTTTTTCCAGTGGCGGGATTAGGCACTCGATTTTTGCCAGCCACTAAGGCTAACCCAAAGGAAATGTTACCTATTGTTGATAAGCCTTTAATCCAATATGCAGTTGAAGAGGCAGTAGCTGCTGGTATTAAAGATCTAATATTTATTACTGGCCGTAATAAACGTTCTATTTCAGACCATTTTGATATGGCGTATGAATTAGAGAATGAATTAGAGCGTAATGGCAAAACGGAACTACTTAAAATCGTTCGTAACATTGTCCCTAAAGATGTTAATTGTATTTATATTCGTCAAACCCAAGCGTTAGGTTTGGGTCATGCTGTTCGTTTAGCTCGGCCGGTCATCAATGACGAGGCATTTGCAGTCATTTTGGCGGATGACTTGTTAGATGGAAAAGTACCCGTCATGAAACAAATGGTCGATGCATACGATTACTATCGTTGTTCGCTTTTAGGCGTTGAGGATGTACCTCGTGATCAAACCAAAAGTTATGGCATTGTCGCAACCACGCCGCTCAATAAAAACATCGAGCAAGTTTCAGCAATTGTAGAAAAGCCGGATCCCAAAGATGCACCTTCAACATTAGGTGTTGTAGGGCGGTATATCCTCACGCCTAGAATATTCCATCATCTTCATAATATTACGCCAGGTTCGGGTGGCGAAATTCAGTTAACAGATGGCATTTCTGCGCTATTAACTGAAGAGCAGGTTCTGGCTTTTAGATTCGATGGTGTGCGCTATGACTGCGGCTCTAAGTTCGGCTACTTGGAAGCAACCATACGTCTGGGACTTAAACATCCAGAGGTTGCAAACGAATTGCGTGCTTTAATTGAATCTATTGCAAATCAGAAAAAGAAGGTTCAATTGACCGCTGCTAGTTAAAAGGGTTAGCGGCTATTACATTTCAGGTATTATCTGACCTCGCTCACATAAGAGATGCAATCTGCTAATGCAAATAGAAGTCAAAGAAACCCCCATGTACGCCGTCGTGGCCGCTGTTCAACTACCTAATGTAAGTGACATAGAGTTCGATGCCTCGCTGACCGAGCTCCGTGAGCTTGCAAAAACACTAGGGTATGAGGTCGTTCGCACCTTCAAGCAGAATCGTGCCAGCTTCGACATGACGGCCTACCTTGGTATCGGCAAGCGGCAGGAAATACGTGACTTCGTGAACCACGAATCCGAATCAGCTGGGTACGATGAAAATACTGCCAATGCCCACGATATCGACGTTATCTTGGTCGATCATGAGATATCACCCTCGCAGGCACGCAACCTAGAAAAAGAGGTAGGTCGCGAGGTCATGGATCGCACGATGGTCATCCTCGAAATTTTCCACCGCAATGCCCGTTCGCGCGCCGCACGTGCTCAAGTGGAAATTGCCCGCCTCGGGTACATGGCACCACGTATGCGTGAAGCGGCAAAATTGGCGGGGCCACAAGGTAGGCAGCGCAGTGGCGCCGGTGGACGGGGAGGTGGCGAATCGCATACTGAGCTAGACCGACGCAAAATTCGTGACCGTATCGCCGAACTGCAACAGGAAATCGTTGCAATGGACGCAGAACGCAAGACACAGCGCGCCCGTCGACAAGAACGTCAGGGGCTGGCCGGTGTGGCGCTCGTCGGCTATACCAATGCGGGAAAGTCCACCTTGATGCGCGCACTCACTGGAAGTGAAGTGCTGGTTGCGAACAAACTCTTTGCCACGCTGGATACTACAGTACGGGCACTCCATCCGGCGAGCGTGCCGCGCGTACTTGTGAGTGACACGGTTGGTTTTATCAAGAACCTGCCTCATGGACTTGTTGCCTCGTTCAAATCAACACTTGATGAAGCACTTGATGCATCGCTGCTACTCCACGTTATCGACGCAAGCGATCCCGGTTTTGAGCGCCAGCTTGAGGTTACCGATGAAGTGCTTGAGGAGATTGGTGCGAATATCGTGCCTCGAATCCGCGTCTTCAACAAAATAGATTACGTGGGTGACGCAACGGCACAAGCTGAACATGAAGCGATGCTGCGTATCCGATACCCGGATTGTGTCGTGATGAGCGCACGCCGCCCTGATGAGGTCGCAAAGTTACGCCAGACAATTATTGATTTTTTCCAGCAGGATTTGGTAGAGGTCGAGCTTTTTCTACCTTGGACGGCGCAGCAAATGCGTGGGGAAATCTATGCGAACTGTCAGGTATTGGAAGAGCGCTCAGAGAGTGAAGGCGCCTTCTTTCGAGTTCGCGGTGAGCCCATTGCCTTGAAGAATCTACACGAACAGTTTGGTCAATCGCAATCTATGCTTTAGATATGCGGTCATAAATATTACGTTTAGAATTTATAAAAGATAAAAGGCTTACAGTGATTAAACTGTAGGCCTTTGTTTTTATTGGTGCGCCCGAGTTGATGAAGCGGGGCACGACAATTCAAAATTGCCTGTCGAATTAATTAAGAACCCAGAGAACTTGCGGCAGATAGTTAATTAAACTAAAAGGCAAGCTAACGATTCAATGAGGCTAAATGCAGTTCCCTTTTTTAGCCTGTCCAGGAGGACAGTGATGTCCAAAGTGGTGGCAGCCAGAGAATGCAAAGACACTCAGAAGTAAAACTAAAGCTGATATTTTTTTCATAAAATCAATTTACCATAAATGTATAAGAATATGTTTTATTAATTTCGAACCAAATAATTACTTATGTATAAAAAGACAAAAGGCTCACAGCGATTAAACTGTAAGCCTTTGTTTTATTTGGTGCGCCCGAAGAGATTCGAACTCCTGACCCCTTGGTTCGTAGCCAAGTACTCTATCCAGCTGAGCTACGGGCGCATGTAACTAACTTCAAATTACTAAGACCAGCATTATACGTGATGCGGCTTATTTCTAAAAGGAGAATGTTCTCTAAATAGACTGTATTACTGGCGGAGAGCGAGGGATTCGAACCCTCGATACAGATTTAAGCCCGTATGCTTCCTTAGCAGGGAAGTGCCTTCGACCACTCGGCCAGCTCTCCGTTTACTTCAACTTCGCTTCACTAATGTTTCTCGTGAGGGCGCGATATTACTCGAAACCCCTCTAAAAATCAATCACAAAACGATGGCTAAATAGTACAACTTAACCTTAGTTTTGCAAATGCGTTTTAAGCTTCTTCCAATTCAAATGCTTTGTGTAGTACGCGCACAGCGAGTTCCAAGTATTTTTCATCAATCACCACAGCGATTTTAATCTCTGAAGTTGAAATCATCTGGATGTTGATGCCTTCTTCAGCAAGCGTGCGGAACATTTGGCTAGCGATGCCAACGTGTGAGCGCATGCCAACGCCTACCACTGAAACCTTGGCGATTTTGTCATCACCATTAATCTCACGCGCGCCGATGTGACCTTGTACTTTATCTTTTAGTATGGCTAATGCTTTATTGAGTTCATTTTTGTGCACAGTGAACGTGAAGTCAGTTGTGCCATCTGCACCAACGTTTTGGATGATCATATCCACGTCAATGTTAGCATCTGCCACAGGGCCCAAGATTTGATAAGCAATACCTGGGCGGTCTGGCACGCCTAATACAGTGACTTTGGCTTCATCGCGGTTAAATGCAATGCCTGAGATAATTGGTTCTTCCATATCGTTTCCCTTACCATCTTCTTCAAATGTAATCAGTGTGCCGTCGCCTTCTTCCTCAAAGCTGGAGAGCACACGCAATTTAACTTTATATTTTCCTGCAAATTCCACTGAGCGGATTTGCAGTACCTTTGAGCCTTGTGAAGCGAGCTCTAGCATCTCTTCAAAGGTGATTGATTTTAAGCGACGCGCTTCAGGTACTACGCGCGGGTCGGTGGTGTACACGCCGTCCACATCAGTATAGATCTGGCATTCATCAGCGCCTAGCGCTGCAGCGAGTGCCACGCCAGTGGTGTCAGAGCCGCCACGACCTAGTGTCGTGATATTGCCTTTTTCATCCACACCTTGAAAGCCGGCCACCACGCATACATAGCCTGCATCTAAGTCGGCTTTAAGATTGCTTTGGTCAATATTAAGAATACGTGCTTTGGTGTGCGCATCGTCCGTTAAGATTTTGACTTGTGCGCCAGTGTAACTTTTAGCTTTAATGCCAAGTTCAATCAATGCCAGAGCAGTCATGCCGATGGTGACCTGCTCACCAGTGGACACCATCATGTCTAGTTCACGCGGATCTGGGTCTGCCATGAGTTCTTTGGCAAGGCCAATCAATCGATTAGTTTCACCTGACATGGCTGATACCACCACCACGATTTGGTGCCCCATTGCCTTATAGCGCGCTACACGTCTTGCGACATTGCGAATCCTTTCGGGATTCGCTACTGAAGTCCCACCGTATTTTTGTACAATCAATGCCATTTTGAACTCTTTATTTGACCATTCTAATTATTAAATTAAACTAATTTACTTGTAACCCAGTCTTTAACACTGGCTAATGCTTTAGGTAATTGGCTTGCATCGGTGCCGCCAGCCATTGCCATGTCTGGTTTACCGCCACCTTTGCCACCTACTTGACTCGCAACATGGTTCACAAGTTCACCGGCTTTAATCTTTGCGATTAAATCAGCAGTAACACCAGCAGCTAAGCTCACTTTACCGTCATTGGTAGTTGCTAGAACAATGGCAGCTGATTTTAGTTTGTCTTTCAGCTTATCCATGGTCTCGCGTAGGGTGTTGGCATCAGCGCCTTCTAGTGTTGCAGCTAATACTTTGAACCCAGCAATTTCAATGGCTTGTGCTGCTAAATCATCACCTTGCGAAGAGGCAAGTTTCGATTTTAAGCGCGCCAATTCTTTTTCTAACGATTTAACGTTATCTAAGATTTGCACGATTTTTGCGGGCAGTTCTTGTACAGGTGCCTTAAGCTCGCTCGCTGCTTGGTTCAGTAATGCTTGTTGCGATTGAATCAGTTTAAGTGCGCCTTCGCCAGTAGTGGCTTCCACACGGCGTACACCAGCAGCTACACCTGATTCGCTCAGTATTTTGAATAGACCGATATCGCCGGTACGGCTGACATGCGTACCACCGCATAACTCGCGTGAGCTGCCAATATCCAGTACGCGTACTTCATCGCCGTATTTCTCGCCAAATAACATCATGGCGCCAGTTTCTTGCGCAGACTCAATATCCATGACTCGTGCTTGCGTTGAGACGTTCGCAAGAATTTCGGCGTTGACGATTTGTTCGACTTTTAGGATTTGTTCGTCTGTCATCGGCGCATTATGCACAAAGTCAAAACGGGTTTTATCGGTGTCGACTAATGAGCCTTTTTGCTGCACATGCTCACCCAGTACTTCGCGCAAGGCTTTGTGCATCAAGTGTGTGGCAGAGTGGTTACGCATGGTATTGGCACGTGCATGCATATCCACTTTAGCGGTAATTTCTTCACCGACTTTTAGGCTGCCGGTTTTCAAGGTGCCATGATGACCAAATACCGCAGCTTGAATCTTTTGCGTATCTTCTATAGAAAAAATGCCATTACCACCTTTTAGTTCGCCACTATCGCCAATCTGGCCACCAGATTCGGCATAGAAGGGCGTGTGGTCAAGCACGATGATGCCGAGGTCACCTTCATTGAGGACATCAGTGGCAATGCCGTCTTTATACAGTGCAAGTACCTTGGCTTGTTTTTCTAATGTTTCATAGCCATGGAAAGCAGTTGCTTGACCGCTATACTCTAAATTTGCCGCCATTTTGAACTTACCGGCAGAGCGCGCTTGTTCTTTTTGGCGAGCCATTGCGGCATCGAAAGCAGCAGTATCTACTTTAACGTCACGCTCACGGCAAATGTCTGCGGTTAAGTCTAGCGGAAAACCATAAGTGTCGTGTAATTTGAAAGCTGTTTCGCCATTGAATACGTCTTTAGTGTTGGCAAGTTCAGTTTCTAAGATTGCCATACCATTTTCAATCGTCTCAAAGAAGCGGTCTTCTTCTTGTTTGAGCATGTCCATGATGCGTGCTTTATTCGCCACAAGTTCTGGGTAAGCAGTACCCATCGCTGCCACTAAATCTGGCACGATTTTATGGAAGAAAGCAGTTCTAGCGCCCAATTTATAACCATGACGAATGGCACGGCGAATGATGCGGCGTAGCACATAACCACGGCCTTCATTGCCTGGAATCACACCATCGGCAATCAAAAAGCTACATGCGCGAATATGGTCTGCGAGCACTTTGAGGCTAGGGCTGTTTAGGTCAGCAGTCTTAGTTTCACGCGCAGCTGCGGCAATCAGGCTTTGGAATAAGTCGATTTCGTAATTGGCATGCACATGTTGCAATACAGCTGAAACACGTTCTAAGCCCATGCCTGTATCAACAGAAGGCTTAGGTAGTTTGTGCATCACGCCCGCTTCATCGCGGTTAAACTGCATGAACACGTTATTCCAGATTTCGATGAAACGGTCGCCGTCTTCATCTGGGCTGCCTGGAGGGCCACCGAAATGGTGTTCACCGTGGTCGTAGAAAATCTCGGTACATGGCCCGCAGGGTCCTGTATCCCCCATCATCCAGAAGTTGTCAGATGCGTAGCGTGCGCCTTTATTGTCGCCGATACGAATCACGCGTTCGGCAGGCACGCCTATGGTTTTGGTCCAAATATCGTAAGCTTCGTCATCTTCTGCATACACGGTGACAGTGAGTTTGTCTTTTGGCAGCTTAAATACTTCGGTCAGTAATTCCCACGCGTAAGCAATCGCATCTTGCTTAAAGTAGTCGCCAAAACTGAAGTTACCTAACATCTCAAAGAATGTATGGTGTCGCGCGGTATAGCCTACGTTTTCAAGGTCATTATGCTTGCCGCCGGCACGTACACATTTTTGGCTGGAAGCGGCGCGTGTATAAGGGCGCTTGTCGAAACCCAGAAACACATCTTTGAACTGGTTCATGCCTGCGTTGGTAAAGAGCAGGGTAGGGTCGCCATGTGGTACCAGCGAGCTTGAAGCGACTACCTCATGGCCTTTGGAGGCGAAGTAGTCCAGAAAGGCCTGGCGAATCTCATTGCTTGAGGGGTTGTTACTTAATTTAATCGTCATTTTCTGTCGTTGTATTCAATACTTTTTTTATAATTTCAAAGCCAAACCCACGGCTCTGTAAAAATCTTGCCTGTTTTGCCCACTCATCACGCGATTTTGGCGGGCTGTTATATTTTTTACGCCAAACCTCTGTTGCATTTGCGAGTTCATTTTCTTTTACATCTGCAACTGCATTGGCAATCAAATCATCTGCCACACCTTTTTCACGCAACTCGTGTGCAACACGTGCACTACCAAATTTGCTCTTTCGTGCATGAACAATTTGTTCTGTAAACCGTTCATCAGATAACCAGCCGCGTTTCTTTAAATCTTCAAGTAAGGCTGGAATATCGTCAGACTCTTCCGCAAAAGCTTTTAACTTTTGTCCTAATTCAGCATATGAATATTCACGCTTACCTAGATAATCGAGCGCGCGTTGCCGTAGGCTTTTAGGCTGAAATTCGATTCTTTAATTTCCTAAAATTCTTAATCGTCTTCAGTACGGACGGCGGTCATGGTTTCGCTTAGTTGTTTGATGTTGGCGCGAATCTTTGCGTCAATCTCATTGGCAATGGCTGGATGCTCTTTCAAGTATTCACGAGCGTTGTCCTTACCCTGACCAATTTTTTCGCCGTTATAGCTATACCAAGCGCCGGCTTTCTCTACAAACTTCGCGTTAACGCCTAATTCGATGATTTCGCCTTCGCGTGAGATACCTTCGCCATACAGAATGTCGAATTCAGCTTGTTTGAACGGAGGTGCTACTTTGTTTTTAATGACTTTTACACGTGTTTCAGAGCCAGTGACTTCATCACCTTTTTTGATGGCGCCAGTACGACGAATATCTAAGCGTACAGAAGCGTAGAATTTAAGTGCGTTACCGCCAGTAGTGGTTTCTGGGTTGCCAAACATCACGCCGATTTTCATACGGATCTGGTTAATGAAAATAACCAAAGTATTGGTACGTTTGATGTTGCCCGTAAGTTTACGCAAGGCTTGGCTCATCAAGCGAGCTTGTAAGCCCATGTGGCTATCGCCCATTTCGCCTTCGATCTCGGCGCGTGGTGTTAAAGCTGCTACCGAGTCAATGACCACGATATCCACAGAGCCAGAGCGTACTAACATATCCGCGATTTCCAGCGCTTGTTCGCCAGTGTCTGGCTGGCTGATTAAAAGCTCCGGCACGTTGACGCCTAATTTAGCAGCGTACTGTGGGTCTAGTGCATGTTCCGCATCGATAAATGCAGCTACACCACCGATTTTTTGCATCTGTGCAATCACAGATAACGTTAACGTTGTTTTACCTGATGATTCAGGACCGTAGATTTCTACGATACGGCCGCGTGGTAAACCACCGATGCCTAATGCAATATCAAGACCTAATGAACCCGTAGAAACTGCTTGGATGTCCTCGCCAATGTCGCTATCACCCATACGCATGATAGAGCCCTTGCCGAATTGTTTTTCAATCTGCGATAGTGCGGCGGCAAGTGCTTTGCTTTTGTTGTCATCCATAGTGTTTTGCCTTTATTTTGAGGTACTTAAATTAACCTCTAATTATTCCATAATTTGCTATTTAGCGTAAGTATTACCTGGATCTTAACAGATGTAATTTCATGTAAAGGTGGTTGTTGGAGGATGTTTTTGGTCAACTACTAGGAATAAGATACGTTCTAGGGAGTGTGGAAAATTTTTTATGGAGATTAAAATGAAAATCCTACGTACACTCTTAGCAGTATCAGTGATTGGTCTTGCATCTATATCTAGTGCCAATGCCCGTGATTCATTTAGCTTTGGCTTGAATATCGGAGGCTATGGCCCACCACCAGTGGTGAGGTATTATTCTGAGCCGCCAGTCGTATATTATGGTGCGCCATCTTATTATTACGCGCCTCAGCCTTATTACTACGGCCCGCGCGCTAGCTTCCGTTATTATGATAATGACCGCCATCATCGTCATCATGGCTGGAATCGCGGTCATGGCCACCGTGACTGGGATCGCGGCGATCATCGCGGCCACCGTGGTCGTGACTAAGAAACTAGTTTAACGTAGCAAGAAGATTCGTCAGCAAGGCAGCAACCGCTTGCTGGCGAATTGCGTGCCTGTCGCCTTGAAAGTGTTGCGTAATCGTTTGCAAGGGTTGGTGCGTACCCATCCAAGCAAAACACACGGTGCCTACGGGTTTTTCTATGGTTCCACCATCGGGTCCGGCAACTCCGGTGATACTACCAGCAATGTTTGCATGGCTATTCTTTAATGCGCCCAGCGCCATTTCTGTGGCCGTTTGTTCGCTCACGGCGCCATAAGTTGAGATTGTTTTAGTTGAAACATTCAACATCTCTTGCTTAGATTGGTTGCTGTAAGTGACAAAGCCACGGTCAAACCATGTTGAACTGCCAGCGATAGCAGTCACCGTTTGCGCTGCCATGCCGCCGGTGCATGATTCAGCAAGTGCCAGTGTTAGATTGCGTGCTTTGAGCGCCGCTCCTAACTGGTCTGCAAGGTCTAAAAGGTCGTTGTCATCCATAACAATACTTTTAAGCTGATAATCGCGTAAATCGCAGCCAGTAAATCATCAAACATTACACCAAAACCATTCTTAAGTTTGGCATCCAATTGACGTATTGGGTAAGGTTTCCAAATGTCGAACAGGCGGAATAATAAAAATGCGGTAAGCCACCAAGCCCAAAATAATGGCGTGAAAGCTAACACTAACATCATTGCCACAATCTCATCCCACACGATACTCCCGTGGTCAGCAACCCCTAGATTTTTATTTGTGATTGAGCAGATGAAAATGCCAACAACAAACAATGGCGCAATGATTAATAATTGTGTGAATAGCGGCAGTGTAGAAATCAACCAAGCCAGAGGTAGCGCAACTACGGTACCAGCAGTGCCTGGCGCTTTAGGAGATAGACCGCTGCCGAAGCCTAAAGCAAAAAAATGTGCAGGATGGCTTAGTAAAAATTGAATATTAGGCATGGAATGAAGGTAGTAGATTCAATTGAAATGATTATAGCCAGTGTTAGCGAGTTCAATTATCTGGTTGTTCGTATCAAATACATTCAAGCCCAGTGAATTCAAGCCCAGTGAATTCAAACCCAGTGAAGAAGTGATTTTGCCAATTTTGCTCAGTGGTAAATTAAGGTTTTTGCTCAATCTATGCAGGTATGCTTCATCGTTGGGTGATGCGGTGAAGCATAGTTCATAGTCATCGCCACCAGCTAGCACGTATTGCCGGAACTCAGTTTTGTCGAGATTGCTGCTGATAAATTTTGAAGTCAAAATATCCTGTAGTTGGATATCTGCACCAACTTTAGAAGCTTTAAGAATATGTCCCAGATCTGCTAGCAAGCCATCAGAAATATCCAAGCAGCTTGTTGCGACGTCTCGCAATGCCAGGCCGAGTGCTATACGTGGTTGCGGCATATGCAACGCATTTAAGTGATCAGTTAACTCGGTATCAGGGATGTTTTGTGACCCTAATAAATGTGCGAGCGCAGCGGCAGCTTTACCTAACTCGCCTGATACCCAGATGTCATCTCCTGCTTGTGCACCACTGCGTCTGATGGCTTTACCTACAGGCACTTCTCCCATGATTTGTACGCTTAAAGTAAGACCATTCTCATGCTTGGTTCTCGTCGTATCGCCGCCGATAAGATCTATGTCAAAGGCCTCTGCACATGCAAAAAAACCATTGGAGAATTGTGTAAGCCATGTGGTGTCATTATGCGGCAGTGCAATAGTGAGCGTTGACCATTTTGGATTGGCACCCATCGCCGCCATATCCGACACATTGACGGCAAGCGCTTTCCAGCCGAGCTGATAGGGGTCTGTATCTGCAAAAAAGTGAGTACCCGCTACCAGCATATCGGCGGAGATGGCTAGCTCCATGCCTTCTGAAACCGCAATCAATGCGGCGTCATCACCCACACTGAGATTAGTATGGCGGGTTGCACGCGTAAAGTGTTGCTTGATTAAATCGAACTCTGACATAAATGTTATGCGCCAGATTTAGCAGGAGGCTTAGCAGCAGATTTTGGTCGAAACGCTTTGACGATAGCCTCGTTGGTTTCAATGTAAGGCATGGGGCTTTCGGGCGTTGCCAGTAAATCTAAACAATAGGGCACTGCCGCAAAAATGCCATGTACTTTAATATTGCCTGCTTCATCTTTTAGGCCTTCCAGTGTTTGGGCAATGGCTTTGGGCTGGCCAGGCAAATTGATGATGAGGCATTGCTTGCGTATGACCGTGACTTGTCTGGATAAAATGGCAGTAGGTACAAAATTCAGGCTAATCTGGCGCATTTGTTCGCCAAAGCCTGGCATTGCTTTATCAGCGATAGCGAGCGTTGCTTCAGGTGTCACATCGCGTAAAGCTGGCCCAGTGCCGCCAGTGGTGAGAATCAAATGACAACCTTCAAAATCCACTAAATCAATTAATGTGGATTCAATCTCGCTTTGTTCATCAGCAATTAACCGTGCAACTATTTGCATAGGCGTTAGCAATGTATTGCTAAGCCAATCTTTAAGGGTTGGAATGCCAAGGTCTTCATATACACCGCTACTTGCGCGGTCACTGATGGAAACTAAACCAATTTTAATGAATTCTTTTGTCATTCGTGTGTCATTAAGTGTGCTAAAGCTTAATAATACCATTACCAACTATAAAGGATTTCTTCATGGGGCCTAACATCAAGTATTCAACGACAAAAATGTCTGGCTCAGCGGTTGCTGCGAGCAGTAAAAAATTAACAGTTGGCTTTATGTTGATTGGTTTGCTGGCAGTTGGGACGTTATTAGTTGCCGGTGGGTTACAGGCGGCTGAAACAAATCCTTATGCAAAAAATTACAAAGCACAGAACATCAGTCAACTTAAGTCTTTAGAAGAAAATCCTGATACCAAGATGTTCGTCAGTAATCACAAAGAAGATGACAATATCAGTATGTTAGAGAATGGCTACGATATGATGGGTTCATCAGGGTTTGAGGCAGGCGATGTGCCGGCAGACTTAGCGTTACAACATGGCAAAAATATCAAAGCAGATACCGTGTTGGTATACAGTAAGTATGGCTCAGCCAAAACCGCAGAGTCAAAAATGCAAGCCATAAAAGATGCCCTAAAAAAGAAAGGTGAAGTGACTGAGCAGGACTTAGGTGCCGAACCCACAGTTTATCAATACTACGCAAGCTACTGGGCTAAGCTGCCGATGCCGCTTCTGGGAGTGCACATTATCAAGCTGAAGCAAAAATCTGTTGCGGAGTCTGAAGCGGCTATCCTTGAGCAAAAAGGCTTGAAAATCATTGCCGTAATCAAAGACTCACCTGCCGCGAAAGCAGCTATTACCAAGGGTGATGTGTTGCTTAAAATTGGTGAAATGGATTTGGTAAAACCAGACGATCTATTTGCAGCAGTTAAACGCTATGAAGGGAAAACTGTATCCGTTGAGTTGCAACGTGGTGACGAGGACATAAAAACTAGCGTAGCGTTGAATTCACGTAAATAGACTTATCATTAAATAGAGTTGTAAAAAAGCCTGCTAAAAGAAGGCTTTTTTTATAGTGACTTTTAGTGAGGTGTTGGCTAATTTGGTCAAATTAAGAATAGTGCCGCAGCGACTATTGTAGGGGGTAGGGCTCCAAGAAAAAGCGCGCCAGCACCGATAGAGCCTTCGTTAAATCCATGTTTTAGTAGGGCAGCGCCAGCAGGATTGGGAGCGTTCGCAATAATAGTTAAGCCTCCGCCAGTCACAGCACCCGCCATCAACATATACTTTGCCTCGTCAGACATCCCAACAATTAATGACCCCAAATAGGTCAGCGCCGCATTGTCCGTAATCGCAGTAAGCGCTATTGCACCAAAGAATAGTTGCAGCGGTGCAAAGCTGGATACGATAGGCTGTAACCACCATTGCTGCATTCCGCCTAACACTACAAGCCCTGCAAGAAAGAAGCCTACAAGCAGGCCTTCTTTGAGAATTAGCGGAGATTGATAGCGCTCATAAGCTTGTGTAAAGCCTAAAAACAATAGAAAGAGACCAAAAAATATCACGGGGTGGTGCGCAAAGATCACAACGCCAACTAAAAACATAATGTGAATTAAGCTCACCATGAATGGGACTCTGGATTCTTTCATGGATTCTTTCATGGATTCTTTGAGCGCATCTCTGGTTACTGGCATGCTCATGATATGTTTGCGTAGTAAGTAGCTGATAACAGTTGCATTGATCACTACCGCAATTGCAGCCTTCCAGCCAAAGGTGGCTGCCATGAAAGCAGAGTCCCATTGCCAGGCACTCGCTATCATTAACACAGGCGGCGCAGCATAAGAGGTGAGCGTGCCACCTATTGAGATATTAACGAAAAGTACACCTAAGGCGGCATACTTTAACCATTCTGGTAACCCTTGTTTGAATATTAGAGGGGCTAGTATCAATGCAGCTAGCGTCATTGCAGCAGGTTCAGTGATTAATGAACCCAAAAGAGGAACAATGGCTAGACCTAGCCAGACTTGAGCGAGTGTATTGTTAATAGGTATGATTGAAGCAGCGGATTGTATGGCGCTTTTAACGACCTCAAGCACAGGACGCGAAGCGGCCACCACCATGACGACAAAAACAAA
>DATHXI010000080.1:0-9386 GCA_035459705.1 Methylotenera sp.
CACTTGCGCCATGCTTGCCAGCATAGAGCCGAGTTGATTCGCGCCGATAATGAGCAAGCGCCATTGCGGGCCAAAATAAGTATGGAACCAGTCGCCATCGATTTTTGGCAAACCTTCAGGTAAGACTTCCATTAATTTGACTTGCCCAGTGTTGATATTGACCGAGCGTTTGATTAATTTACGGTCTTCCAAACTTTGTAGTAGTGGTAATAATTGTGTGGAAGTATTTAATGGCTCAACAAAGATTTGTAAACGCCCGCCACACGGGATACGGAATCTTTGCGCTTCATCTCGGCTGATGCCATATTCCATAATGGAGGGCGTAGTTGGTAGCTCGTGATTTCGTGCTTTGTCTGCCAAGTCATCCTCAATGCAACCGCCTGAAACTGAGCCTATGAGATGACCATCCTCACGGACGACCAACACTGCCCCCGGCAAACGTGGCGCCGAGCCCCAAGTTTGCACCACGGTAAATAGATGTGCTTTATAGCCGTCATTCAGCCATTCAAGCGCGCGGGTTAATACTTCTAAGTCAGCAGATTTCATCGCATCACCTCAGCTTTAAGCTAGTTGATTACCAATCGGTAATGTACGAATGCGCTTACCCGTTGCCGCGAAAATTGCATTGGTCACCGCAGGCGCTACAGGGGGTAAGCCTGGCTCGCCAACGCCGCCCATTTTTTCAGCACTTTGTACGATATACACTTCTACTTTAGGCATACTGCCCATGCGCATTACCTGATAGTCATGGAAGTTAGATTGCTGCACCATGCCATCTTTAAAGGTAATCTCGCTTTGCATTGCAGCGCCTAAACCAAATGAAATTGCTGACTCCATTTGTGCCTTCAGCGAATCCGGATTCACAGCTAGGCCGCAGTCAATGGCAGATACAATGCGATGCACTTTGACTTCTCCTTTGTTCACGGAAACTTCTGCCACTTGTGCCACGTAACTACCAAATGACTCGTGCACAGCAATGCCGCGGAATACGCCTTTAGGCAATGGCTTACCCCAATCCGCTTTTTCGGCAGCTAAATTAAGCGCAGCCAAATGACGTGGATGTTCTTTAAGCAAGGCACGGCGATATTCCAGCGGATCTTTTTTCGCTGTGTGTGCGAGTTCATCAATCAAACTTTCCATTACAAACGCAGTGTGGCTATGCCCCACAGAACGCCACCAAAGCACTGGGACACCAGTTTTGGTTGTATGCAAACTTACTTGATAATTAGGAATACTTTTTAAATAAGGTGAATCCGCGGTACCTTCCACAGAGGTATTATCGATGCCATCCTTGATCCCGAAGGCTTCGAACGGAGTGCCCAGCATGATGGACTGACCGACGGTCGTGTGTTCCCATGCAACTGGAGAACCATTGGCATCTAAGCCAATTTTGGCTTTATGTAGATACATGGGGCGGTAATAGCCGCCTTTCACATCATCTTCACGACTCCACACGGTTTTCACTGGAACGCCAGCTGCTTTGGCGACTTCTACAGCTTCAGATACAAAATCAGCGGCTGGGTTAGCGCGGCGACCAAAGCCGCCACCGAGGAATAAGGTATGTATTTTTACCTGCTCAGGTTTGAGCCCCAGTATTTTCGCCGCGGCTTGCTGGTCTGTGGTTTGCATTTGCGTACCAGTCCAAATTTCACAAGCGTCTTTATCAATCTTTACTGAACAATTAAGCGGCTCCATCGGAGAGTGCGCTAGGTAAGGTAAAGCATATTCAGCCTCTACAAGTTTTCCAGCTTTGGGCATGGCCGTTTTAATATCACCAGCTTTTGCCGCGACCATACCTTCTGTAGCCGCCATTTTTCTATATCCATCAAACAAAGCTTTTGAATCAAGGCTCGCGTTTGCCCCTAAATCCCAATCTACTTTTAGAGCATCGCGCCCTTTTTTTGCTGCCCAATAATTATCTGCAATCACAGCAACGCCAGTTGGTACTTGTACGACTTGCTGTACGCCTTTAATTTTCTTCGCGGCACTCGCATCAAATTTCTTAACCGTTCCACCAAACACTGGTGAACGAACCACCATCGCCGTCATTAGACCATCGAACTGAATATCTTGGCCAAATACTGCAGTGCCGTTTATCTTCTCTGGACCATCTAGGCGTTTAGTTGCCTTGCCAATTATTTTCCAGTCTTTAGGATCTTTCAAAGTAACGGTTTTAGGCGTTTCCAGCTTGGCCGCAGCTTCAGCCAATTCACCATAACTAATTTTTTTATCACCACTGATTGCAAAACCATTCTCTGTTTTGATGCTCTCAACAGGCACTCCTAGTTGCTGGGCTGCAGCACTCACTAACAATGCACGTGTCAGTGCGCCTGCTTGGCGGTAACGGTCAAACTCAGACCAAGTGGTAGAAGAGCCGCCAGTGATTTGAATACCATAAGCCGTGTGTGCATATTCCGGTGCTGCAGAAGCATGTTCAACTTTAATTTTGCTCCAGTCTGCATCCAACTCTTCGGCAATCAGCATGGGCAATGTAGTCCAAATACTTTGGCCCATCTCGCTATGTGCAAGCATGACCGTAATGGTGTTGTCGGTACCGATGCGTAAAAAGGCATTCGGTGTCGGTAAAGGTTTATCACCAGCTTTTCCCGCATCTGTGGTTGCACCCGGCATTAAAAAACGTTTAGCGTGTGGAATAGAAAATGCAATGACAAGGCCGCCCGCAACTAGCGCCGTGGCTTTAATGAATGTGCGTCTTGAGATATTTACTGAGTTATTCGGAGTGGCGTTCATCGTGTGGCTCCTTAAGCTAATTTGGTTGCAGCAGAATGTATCGCGGCACGGATACGAGGGTAAGTACCACAGCGGCAAATATTGCCATTCATTGCTGCATCAATATCTGCGTCAGTAGGTTTTTTATTGGTAGCGAGCAAAGCCGTGGCTGCCATGATCTGTCCCGATTGACAGTAACCACATTGCACTACATCGATTTCGCTCCACGCCGCTTGTACGGCTTGGCCAACTGTATCATTTTGAATATCTTCAATCGTGGTTATTTTTTTACCGACAGCTGCAGAAATTGGCGTGATGCACGAGCGTATGGCGTGCCCATCAAGATGCACGGTACAAGCGCCACATTGCGCCATGCCACAGCCGAACTTAGTGCCTGTAAGATGCGCTACATCTCTTAATGCCCATAGAATCGGCATATCATCAGGTGCGTCGAGCTGTTGTTCTTTACCATTAATATTCAAAGTAATCATGACCATTCCTTCTTTTATGTTCTATTTTTAAATTAAATGATGTTTAAAAACTGAGCACAGCTAAATTAAAAACAACACTATCGCATAGTGTTAATTATCATTGTGTGGAATAATTTGGAATTGATAATTCCAAATTATGGATTAATCCTGCCATGCAAAATCAATTAGAAATGCTGCGTATTTTTAAGGTGGTCGCAGAGTCCGCTAACTTTAAAGAAGCATCAATAAGACTAGGCGTTTCTCCACAGTCTGTCACGCGTGCAATTAAAGAACTAGAAGAGTTACTAGGGGAGCCGCTTTTTTATAGAAGTACGCGCAATACCACCATCACCGAATTTGGCAAACAGATGGCGCAAAGAAGCGAAGGCGTAATTGACCAAATTGACGCTTTGTTTAAACCCAATAAAAGCGCTAGCTCTCAACGCCTGGAAGGCTTGGTTAAAATTACCATGCCAAATTCATTAGGGCAGCAATATTTACTGCCGGCACTTAATGATTTTTTAAAAGAGCACCCAGGTATTCAGTTTGATTTAAGATTTTCTAACCTGATTGATAACGTAGTGGCCGACCAAATGGATATTGGCGTGCGTGTAGGTTTTTTTAGCAATAACAGAAACGTTGCAAGACGCGCCAATGAAATGAGGTTTCATATCGTAGGCAGTCCGGAACTCATTGCAAAAACCGGTGTGCCCAACACCGTAGATGATCTCTTCCAAATGCCTTATACGGGCTTAATTGATCTCAATACAGGCAGAATGTGGCCTTGGACTTTTGCAAACGCATCAGATGGTTTTTCGACTCCACCTGCATTTGTCACCGACGACCCGGAAGCTGAATTAGCCGCAGTACTTGCTGGCATTGGCTATGGGCAACTTGGTGATTTTTTGTGCGAAAAATATATTCGTGACGGGAAGTTAATGGCTGTATTGCCGGAACAAGCGCCTAGTCCATGGGGTATCTATGTCTATCGCCCACAACGCGGCCCAGTAGCAGAGCGAGTAAGGATAGTGTTTGATTACTTGGTGAAAGTATTAAGTGGCACTATATTGTATTAAATTTTGGAACGCCTAGTCATAACCTGATTTTGATAAGTATCACCAGTCTCCGCATCTTCAATTTAGACCGCTATTTCTTATACTTAAGCACACTGCATTTGTAATAATAATGTTGCTTCGGTTAAAGAGTTTAGAACTTGGTAGCAATTCTCACTAACATAATCACTGGGTTGTTTTAAGTCAGGCACCACAACAACTTTTAATCCAGCTGCAATCGCGGCACGTGCCCCCAACTCGCTGTCTTCAAAGGCAATACACTCTTGTGCAGGAATACCAAGCTTTTTAATAGCTAATAGGTAAATATCAGGATGTGGCTTTCCACGCCGTACCTCATCACCACTAGTGATAGCACTAAAATATTCCAAAACTCCTACTTTGCTTAGCCTGCTCTTAACAATGTTTTGATAAGAAGAAGATGCCACACCACATGGAATCCCTTGCGTATGGAAGTGCTTAATAATGTCTAATGCGCCAATTTTTAGCGAAAAGTAGTTTTCTGATGCCTCTAATATTTCATCTACACGTTGTATTACTTTTGTAAAATTACTTACCCCACCTAATTGCGCTGTCATCACTTGAGTGGAATCGGGTGCCGCTCTGCCAATTAACTGAACATAATCGCTTTGCGTATAACTAATTCCAAACTCGCTCGCAGCAAGAATACAGGCTTGCATAATGATGCGCTCTGAATCAATTAATAGTCCATCCATATCAAAAATTGCTGCTTTAAACACTATTAATCCTCAAACTTAATCTGGTGGCATTGCTAACGCATATACATTCAAGATTAACAGAAATGGTTTATCTTAAATGTTGGTTGTAGTTTCAATTTTAGTAGCAGAGAACCGCAAACGAACATAGTCAGCCGTCCAATTGCCATTTTCATCACAAAGAACGGGGCGCAATGTTTCCACTACCTCAGCAATAAATCGCTTCCTCTGTGTTGCAGGCAAGGCTGATATAAAAGTTTGTGCGAAAGTTTTGAGCCATCCGCGAACATCTCCTGGCAATAAGGTTGGACGTGGGATTAGAGCAATACTATTCACTTTAAAGCCATTGGCTTCAAGCAGCGATTTATACGCATCCGCGCTTGGAAAATACCAGGGACTGGCGACAATTGTTCCATGACGTGAAGCAAGTGCAGATTCAATAGCATTCACAATTGTTGCAACATTTCCATAGCCGCCACACTCAGCCACAAACCTTCCCCCTGGCTTAAGTGCTTGCCACACACCGGAAATGACTTTTTCAGGACTTTTCATCCAATGCAAAGCTGCATTAGAAAATACAGCATCAAACTCGTCGCTGAACTCGAGCGACTGTCCGTCCATCACTCTGGCATCCAGCCCTAAAGATTTTGCTGCGATTACCATTTCTGAACTGGAATCAACTGCAACCAATTTGCAACCTAATTCTAGAAGCTTGATACTGAGTGCACCATCTCCGCAACCTAGATCCAGGATAGATTCTCCAGATTGCGGCGCGAGTAATTCAACAACTGGCATCCCTAAATCCGATACAAATCGTGCATTTTTAGCGTATTGCTCAGGATTCCATTGTTGTGATTTGAAAGCGGACATGATGACCCTATTTTTACCGTGATAAAATGTATTAATGGTTAAGTATCTAAATCAAACTAAAATCGTTTCGTGACCAAAAACAGTCACATTATTCGATTCTTCCGCCAGCGCATACCTACGTTTGCATGCACGCCTGGCTGTCATGATTGTTGTGGCCCAGTGACTGCGTCTTCAGAAGAAGTGAGTAGGCTTCCGATTAAAACTGATGCAGAACACGACGCTGCATTGTCTGAACTCAATTGTGTGTATTTGGGCGCTAACGGTTGCCAAGTATATGGTGAACGTCCGTTGATTTGCCGACTGTTTGGCACTACGCCCACTTTGCCTTGCCCAAATGGTAAAGGACCTGAGATTATGATTGAGTCAAAAATTGAACAGAAAATTCACCATTTTCTTGCAGAAACCCGTCAGGTATTGCTTTAAGCGCATAGCATCAACTAAATAAAAACCATTGCACTACGTGCAAATGACTCAGCTTTGGCGTAAAGAATAGTCAAATAACTCATCTCGCAACTCAAAACCACACGCCTCCCAAAATTGCTGCGCAATTAAATTATCACTTTTTACTAAGCAATGTATTTTTTGGATATCTTCACTTTTGATTGCGCTCACAGCAGCACTTACTAACCTAGTGCCTATGCCTTTCTCACGGTAATCTGGTTTCACTGCCATATGGTAGAGATAGCCTCGCCATCCATCGTGACCAGCAAGTATGGCACCAATCAATCTAGTACCTGCATATGCACCATAACTACAGACTGGATTCCTACGTAAAAATCTACCCAATACATCTGGAGTATCCGTTTGACGCACATCAATATTTCCAGCTGCGTCCCATAACTTGATTAGCTTTGGATAGTCTTCCTCGTGAATTGAACACAGAATAACTTGCTTTCTCATTGTATTAACCTACTAATTATTCACCGGCATGCGTGAAATCTGTTCAGGAGTGCCATATTGCTGCACATAATCTCGAATCATCTGACGCACAATCTGCGATGGTGTCACATCGCGTTGTGCGCATATTTCTTCAAATATTTGTTTTTTAGTTGGGTCAATTAACAATGTGAGTCGTGCGGTACGATTTTCCATAAGTATGTCCATTTGATGTTAATCCCATGTTAATATCATTAACATCAAATCACAAACTAAATTTCAATCATGATTGCTATTTTTGAAGCAAAACGTGCTGGGCTATTGTCTAGGGAGCATTGGCTTAACAATATCCTCGCAGGCGTAATCGTTGGCGTTGTTGCACTTCCGTTAGCTATGGCATTTGCGATTGCGTCTGGCGCCAAGCCAGAGCAAGGTCTATACACAGCCATTGTGGCAGGCGGTTTGACTTCGCTACTTGGCGGTAGTCGCCTACAAATTTCTGGGCCTACTGGGGCTTTTATCGTGATTCTGGCAGGCATCACGGCCAAGTACGGTATTGAAGGCTTACAAGTGGCGACCTTGATGGCTGGTGTCATGTTGATGTTAATGGGGTTGACACGCCTTGGCGGTGTTATCAAATACATTCCAGATCCCGTAATCGTCGGCTTTACCAGTGGTATCGGCGTGATTATCTTTGTTGGGCAGTGGAAAGACTTTTTAGGATTGTCACCTGAACCTGACGCAGAACATTTTCATGAGAAGTTCTGGAGCCTATTGCAAGCGTTTCCAAGTTTTCAGCTCGAAACAGCAGGGCTCGGGTTTTTGACCTTAGCTGTATTATTGCTTTCCCCACGTATTTTTAAGCGTATCCCCTCGCCTCTAGTAGCCATGGTGGTTGCAACCATTGTGCAGTGGTACTTTGATTTTGGAAACGTCGCTACCATTGGCAGTGCCTTTGGTGGAATTCCACAAAGCTTGCCACATCTTCAAGTGCCATCAATAACATTTTCTGAAGTGCTGAAACTCATTGGGCCTGCGTTCACCATTGCACTGTTAGGTGCAATTGAGTCATTGCTTTCGGCGGTAGTTGCTGATGGCATGGCCGGCACAAAACATGACTCAAATCAGGAACTGGTAGGCCAAGGCATAGCCAATATTTTTTCACCATTGTTTGGTGGTTTTGCCTCTACAGGTGCCATAGCTCGCACGGCTACCAATATCCGCAATGGCGGAACCAGTCCGTTGGCGGGCCTAGTGCATGTAGTCACACTTGTTGTCATCATCTTAGTATTAGCGCCATTAGCCGCACATATCCCACTATGTGCGCTCTCAGCCATATTATTCGTGGTTGCCTACAACATGAGTGAATTACATCGTTTTATGCATATGGTAAAAACTGCACCAAGGTCAGACGTTGCCGTATTGCTGATTACATTCTTACTGACAGTTTTTGGCGATTTGGTGATTGCGGTGAATATCGGCGTACTACTAGCCTGTTTGCTCTTTATGAAGCGCATGTCTGAAACAGTTGTAATTGCAAAACAGGCGCATGAAGAACTGGTGGTAGAAACTGGAAATATTGATTTCAAATTGCCGCCTAATACGGTTGTTTTTACCATAGAAGGGCCTTTTTTCTTCGGTGCCGCGCAACATCTGGAAAATGCGCTAGAACATGTTCATGGACATGCTGAAATTTTAGTGCTGCGCCTAAGTAAAGTTCCATTCATCGATGCGACTGGCATGCAGTCACTAAGGGATTTGCTGGATACCTGCAAGCGACATAAAACACGCTTGATGTTGTGTGAAGCGCGCCCTAATGTGCTTCAAAAATTAAAGGTAGCTGGTTTAACTGAACAGATTGGTACAAAGAATATGCTAGAAAATTTACATCAGATTAATCATTCCCAAGAAACCCTATGAAAGCATCCATGACCAGTTTACCTAAATGCCCGCAATGTAATTCAGAATACACCTATGAAGATGCAAACCTATATATTTGCCCAGAATGCGCTCATGAGTGGAATAAAGACCCTGGCATAACAGCTACAGAAGAAATCAAAATAGTACGAGATGCAAATGGCAACGTATTGCAAGATGGCGACACCATCACCGTCATTAAAGACCTTAAAGTGAAAAACTCCTCTTTAGTCGTTAAGGTGGGAACCAAAGTCAAAAACATTCGCCTTGTGGATGGCGACCATGATATTGACTGCAAAATTGATGGTATAGGTGCAATGAAGCTAAAGTCGGAGTTTGTTAAGAAAGCCTAATAAACTCAGCTACTAGATAACAGATGGAGCTAATTTAAAATTTTGAGTGGTCTTTTAAGCGTAAGTACTCGCTTAATTGAATGTCCCCAACGCTGATGTCATGTCTTCGACTTCAAATGCCAAAGAATAACTGTTGTTGGGTAATATAGTTTGGAATTTACCCGTCAATAGAATCAATAAGTTGCAAAAATTTATAGTTTCCTAAAGTTTGACATTAAATTCACCATTGAATCAAAATTCCCTCATATTAGGGAATAAAGTTTGTCAAATCATTTCCTATCAACAATTTCCAAACTGAACAAGTTGCATTATCCTTACTTCAAAATGCAATTCAATAACTGCTAGTCGGTCAAAAATCAAGGTGCACCTGACCTTCGCTCACGA
>DATHXI010000081.1:0-15261 GCA_035459705.1 Methylotenera sp.
TTTATTAACAAGTACAGCAAAGTGTTTAATTATTTGCGTGCAAGTTATTTGAATTCAATGGAGTAATGAATGATTAAATTTCCTGGATGGGGACAACGCAATAACGAAGGTCCACCAGATTTGGATGAAGTGATGCGTGATATCAGCCGTAAGATCAATGCTCTATTTGGCAAGGGCGGCGGCGCATCAAATCAAAGACCTGGTAGCACTAATGCTAGCGGCGCGAATTTCCCTGTTTTGCCTATCATCGCGTTCGTTTCCTTAATCTGGTTAGGCACAGGATTTTACATCGTTGATCAAGGCTCATTAGGCGTAGTACAGCGTTTTGGTAAGTTCATTGAAACAACTGACCCTGGCCCACGCTGGCATTTACCTTATCCGCTTGAGGTGGTTGATGTCGTCAATATGGAACAAGTACGCAGGCTAGAAGTCGGCTATAGAAGCAATGAGAGCGGCAGTAAGACTAAGCAGCCTAAAGAAGCCCTGATGCTGACTGAAGATGAAAACATCATTGATTTGCAATTTGCGGTGCAATACAACCTCAAAAATGCTAAAGATTATTTGTTCAGCAATCGTGATACAGATGAGGCAGTGATGTCTGCAGCTGAAACGGCGATTCGCGAAGTGGTAGGCAAGAATAAATTGGATGATCTATTGCAAAAAGGTCTGCAAGATACCTCTGAGCGCATGCAGGCGATCCTTGATAGTTACAAAACTGGCGTTAAAATCATTAGTGTTTCTTTACAAAGCGCAGTGCCGCCAGAGCAGGTGCAAGAAGCTTTTGAAGATGTAAACCGTGCAAACCAAGATAATCAGCGTCAAGTCAACGAAGGTCAGGCTTACGCGAATGATGTAATACCTAAAGCACGTGGTACCGCCTCTAGGTTGTTGGCTGAGGCAGCTGGTTACAAGCTTAAGATTGAAAGCGAGGCTAGAGGTAATGCCAGCCGTTTTGATCAGATTTTAGTGCAGTATAACAATGCCCCGGAAGTGACACGCCAACGTCTATTCCTGGATGCACAAGAGAATATTTTATCTAGTGTCAGTAAGATCGTGGTTGATCAAAAAGCAGGTAACAGCCTGTTGTATTTGCCACTTGATAAGTTGATTGGCGCTACGGGTAATGCACCACAACAATCGCAATCCATGCAATCGCTTAATCCGCAAGCAACGCCTGAGCCAGCCGTTGAGACGGATCGTACACGCGATGCTTTCCGTAGCCGAGATAGAGAAAGCAGATAAGGAAAAGTGATGAAAAATATAAGTAGTGTTCTGATTATTATTGTCGTTGCAGTTTTATTGTTAGCGTCATCTGCATTTACCGTCAACCAAACACAATTCGTGTTGGTAAAACGCTTGGGTGAAATTGTTGCGGTTAAGAAAGAGCCAGGTCTTTATTTCAAATTACCATTGGTAGATGACCTAAAATATTTTGATAACCGTATTTTGACGTTGGATGGTGAAGAGCCCGCGAAATTCAATACCAGTGAAAACAAGTACATGCTGGTGGACTCATTTGTGAAATGGCGCATTATTGACCCTGCTAAGTACTATGT
Organism: Methylotenera sp.; assembly: GCA_035459705.1. GTDB lineage: Bacteria > Pseudomonadota > Gammaproteobacteria > Burkholderiales > Methylophilaceae > Methylotenera. The sequence continues at coordinate 1,557 of DATHXI010000081.1, forward strand.
GTCGATTAAAGAAGGCGGTGAAGCAGCGGCAGAAGATAGGCTGTCAAAAGTCGTCAACGCTGGTTTACGTACAGAATTTGGTAAACGCACTGTGCATGATGTGATTGCTGGTGAGCGCGGTGCAGTGATGGATAGTTTACGTAGAAAAGCAGACCTAGAGGCGCGTCAAATGGGCATACAAGTAGTGGATGTACGTTTGAAACGCGTGGACTATTCTGAAGATATCAGTAAATCTGTGTATGACCGTATGATTTCAGAGCGTAAACGTATCGCTAATCAACTAAGGTCTGAAGGTTCTGCCGCGTCTGAAAAGATTCGCGCTGATGCAGACAAGCAGCGTGAAGTGATTATTGCTGAAGCTTATCGTGATGCGCAAAAAACCAAAGGTGAGGGCGATGCTACAGCGGCGGCGATTTATAATCAGTCTTACAGCAGAAACCCTGAGTTCTATGCGTTTTACCGCAGCACAGAGGCTTACAAAAACAGCTTTAAGAGCAAGAGCGATATCATGGTGCTTGACCCAGGTTCGGACTTCTTCAAGTACATGCGTAGCCCTTCTAAAAAGTAAATGCTTAGAGTATAGGCAGGCATGAATTCCATGTTATTAACGGCATTAGGTCTGATGTTGGTGTTAGAAGGATTGCTGCCGTTATTATTGCCGCAAGCTTGGCGTGATACCTTCAGACGTATGATAGAACTGAAAGATGGGCAATTGCGCTTTGTGGGTTTGATTTCAATCGTGGGTGGTTTGTTGCTTATCTGGATAGCGAAATGAAAATAACAAGCTTTTTTTGTGCTGTGCTGCTTTGTTTAGCCTCTTCTCTTGCGGTGGCTAAGCCTTGTAATGTAGGTAAAGTAGGTTCTGTAAGTGGAATTGCCAGCATTGAACGCAACGGACAAATACTTGATGCAAGCACTGATATTTCTATTTGTGCGGGTGATAAATACACTACATCCGATACTAGCGTTGTTCAATTGTTATTGCGCGATGGCTCAATTATTACGGTTGGTAAAGACTCTGAGTTTACTGTTAAAGCATTTAAGATCTATAAAAAAGCACCTAATATTGCCTTATTTGAATTAACTAAAGGTGCGTTTCGGACAGTAACGGGCTTTGTGACAAATAGACCACATCGATTTGAAGTGAAAACTGTAGTAGCTACGATTGGTGTGCGTGGTACTGATTTTTGGGGTGGTTTTGGTTTAACTGAAAATGGATTTGATGTGGTGATGTTGTCTGGTAAGGGTGTTTATGTAAGTAATAAGCAAGGTGAGACAGTAGAGCTTGATGCAGAAGGCCTCGGCACTACTGTGTTAAATCAGGGTGCACCTAGCACACCAAAAAAATGGAAAGACGAAAAAGTAGCTAAGGCAGTTGCTACAATTACGCCTTGAATATATAAAAAATTATAGATGTATAAAAACTATCATGCGTAACTGGTTACTACCTGAATATATTGAAGATGTCTTGCCGGCAGAAGCTGCGCGTATGGAAACATTGCGCCGTACGTTGTTAGATCTGTTCAAAGTACATGGTTACCAATATGTGATTCCACCAATGTTGGAATACATGGAGTCGCTGATTACCGGTGTTGGTCATGATCTGGATTTGGCTACTTTCAAAGTGGTAGACCAGCTCACGGGGCGTTTGATGGGCGTACGTGCAGACATGACGCCGCAAGCGGCACGTATTGATGCACATTTGTTGAATCACCAAGGTATCACGCGTTTATGTTATGCGGGCAGTGTGCTGCGAACCAAACCGGATGGCTTGGCGCTTACACGTGAACCACTGCAATTAGGTGCAGAGTTGTATGGTCATGCTGGTGTAGAGAGCGACATTGAGATTCAATTGCTATTGATTAAAGCACTACAAGCTATTGGAATTCAGCAAGTACACATCGACTTCAGTCATGTGAACGTATTCGGTAGCCTCATTGAAGCGAGCAAGATCGATACTCAACTTGAGCAAGACTTATATGCGGCTTTGCAAAGCAAAGACCAATCTGCGGTTGCTGTGCTTGCAAAAGATTTGGACAAAGTGACGCGTGAGGCCTTGATTCAGCTGACTTCACTCAATGGCGATAAGACTATATTGACGAAAGCTGCACAAGTGTTGCCTGCTACGCCTGCAATACAAGCAGCATTGGCTAGCTTAAGCAAAGTAAGCGCAGCGCTAGAAAAAATGGACGTGACTGTCAGCTTTGATTTCAGTGAACTGCGTGGCTATCATTACCATAGCGGCATCGTGTTTGCTGCTTACGCACAAGGCTATAAAGGCCCGTTGGCATTGGGCGGGCGTTATGATGAGGTAGGCAAGGCATTTGGCCGCGCACGCCCGGCTACAGGTTTCAGTTTAGATTTGCGCGGTGTGGTAACAGCGCTACCGCCAGCTAAACCTGAGATGGCGATCTATGCGCCTGCTAGTGATGATAAAACCCTGGCTACTAAAATCGACGCATTAAGAGCAGAAGGTTATGTAGTAGTACAAGCGCTTGCGGATTGCGATGTGGGATTCGATCATTTAAATCACAGCGAGTTGAATTGTGATAGAAGGTTAGAACATTACAATTCTGGCTGGCATGTGGTGGAAATTGAAAAGACAGGCAAAAAGAGCTAATCAGATCAATTCATATTAAAAAATTTCAGATTATCAATCAAATAAATTTAAAGTATAAAGTAAACGTTATGGCAAACAATGTAGCAAAAAATGTGGTCGTTATTGGCACGCAATGGGGCGATGAAGGTAAAGGCAAGATTGTCGATTGGCTTACCGACCATGCACAAGGCGTCGTGCGCTTTCAAGGCGGCCATAATGCTGGGCATACGCTGGTCGTAGGGCAGGGTTCTGCACAGCGCGTTTACAAACTGAACCTGGTGCCATCCGGCATTGTGCGTGATGGCGTAAATTGCTACATCGGCAATGGTGTCGTGCTGGATGCGGGCCATTTATTGCATGAAATCAACTCGCTGGAAAAAGATGGCTTGGACGTGAGAAGCCGCTTGAAGGTCAGCCCCGGTTGTCCTTTGATACTGGATTACCATGTACGTTTAGACGTGGCACGCGAATTGAAACGCGGCGCAGATAAAAAAATCGGTACTACAGGTAAAGGTATCGGCCCAACTTACGAAGACAAAGTCGCACGTCGTGCATTGCGTCTTTATGATTTATTCTATCCTGAGCAATTCAGTGAAAAACTGCGTGATGTGCTGGATTATCATAACTTTGTTTTGACTAAATACCTAGGTGCAGAAGCAGTTGATTTCAATCAACAATTAGACTCTGCCTTGCAGAAAGCAGATTTAATCAAACCACTAGTGGCTGATATTTCAGCCGCTTTATATGAAGCGAATGCTGCAGGCCAAAATCTATTGTTTGAAGGTGCGCAAGGTACGTTACTTGATGTAGATCACGGTACTTATCCATACGTGACTTCAAGCAACTGTGTTTCTGGCCAGGCTTCGGCAGGTACAGGTGTTGGCCCGAATATGCTGCATTATGTATTAGGTATCACTAAAGCCTACACGACGCGTGTCGGTGGTGGCCCTTTCCCAAGTGAGTTAGATATTGAATCTGACAATTGCCCAGGTAATCAGATGTCTGTTAAAGGACAAGAGATTGGTACCGTCACAAAACGTAAACGTCGTTGCGGTTGGTTCGATGCAGCTGCTTTACGTCGTTCAGCCCGTATTAATGGCCTTACAGGTTTGTGTATTACCAAGCTTGATGTGCTGGATGGTATTGAAGAACTGAATATCTGTACTGGCTATAACTTAGATGGCAAGTTATTAGACCTATTACCGATTGGTGCTGATGATGTAGCGCGTTGCGAGCCAGTATACGAAACAGTGCCAGGTTGGAGCGAGAATACGTTTGGTGTGAAGACTTGGGATGGTTTGCCGAAAAATGCACAAAAATACCTCAAGCGCTTGGAAGCCTTATGTGGCGTGCCAGTAGATATCGTATCGACCGGCCCGGAGCGTGATGAGACCATAGTTTTACGTCATCCATTTTCTGTGTAAAACGTAAATCTCTTTGCCATACTTTGTTGTTTCATAAAAAATTACTTCTCACATATAAAGCATATGTGTCGTCGTAATTTTTTATTTACGCCTTGTCTGGCTTAGCGCTTTTCGTTTTTCTGAAGTCTTACATATATGAGCAATCATACTCAAAAGCAGCGTCTGGCATGGGCTATCACTGGCTCAGGGCACTATTTGCGTGAATGTCTGGATATCATTCATACCTTGCAGGATGTAGATTTGTTTCTAAGCAAAGCCGCATCCGAGGTGTTGCAACAGTATGGCTACAAACATAATGTAGGCAAAGTGTTCCAAGATAAAACTGCAAGTAGCGTGCCTGTAGAGCTGTTTTACCAGGGTCATTACCATAGTTTGATTATCGCTCCTGCAACGTCCAATACCATTGCTAAAATGGTTTGTGGTATCTCGGATAATCTAGTGACTAATCTTTATGCACAAGCCGGTAAAACGCGCGTCCCCAGCATTCTCTTTGCTTGTGACACTGCACCTGAGTTAGAGTCAGAGGCACCACGCGAGCATATGGTAAAAGTCTATCCGCGTAAGATTGATTTAGACAACATCACCAAAATAAAGACTTTTGAAGCGACCATGGTCGTAGAAGACATGCAAAGCCTGAATGACAGTATTCAAGCCAGATTGCATGCCGTCACACAAAATGGCTAAGAATCTACTTTTTTTGACGGGTAAGCTGGCAGAAAAAAGTCTGAATAAAGTCCTCGCTGAAGTGCAAAGTAACCCTAAGACTCCCCCATTCAAATATCGCATCCAGCAAATCGGCGTATCTGTAGCCGCGTTAATGACACCAGACCTTATTTCGCGACGTCTTAAAGAAACTGGTGATGCTGACAAAATTATCCTACCTGGGCTGTGCCAAGGCGATATCACACAACTAGAAGCGCAATATGGTGTGCCCGTTGAGCGAGGCCCTGCGGATTTGAAGGATTTGCCGCAATATTTCGGCCATGGCGGAACAGTGCCGGATTTAAGTAAATATAGCGTGCAGATTTTCGCTGAAATTGTTGACGCACCTAATTTGAGCGTTGAGGGCATCGTCAAAAGAGCACAAATCTATCAGGCACAGGGCGCCAATGTGATTGATTTAGGCTGTCTGCCAGCCGTGCCTTTCCCACATTTGGCAGATGCTGTTAAGGCATTGAAAGCATTGGATTTTAAAGTCAGCGTAGATTCACTCAACACCGATGATTTATTGATCGCGGGACGTGCCGGTGCAGACTTTCTACTCAGCCTGACAGAAAAAACATTGTGGGTTGCCGATGAAGTTGCTGCGACGCCAATACTGATTCCAGCCAAGCCGCATAGCATGCCTTCACTATATAGGGCGATTGACGCTTGCTTGAAAGCGGGTAAACCCTTTATCGCCGATGCGATTCTAGATCCTATTCACTATGGTTTTACTAATTCCATCGTGCGTTATCAGAAGTTGCGAAAAAAATATCCTGACATTCAAGTCATGATGGGAATCGGCAATTTAACCGAGCTTACTGATGCGGATACCACGGGTATCAACGCCTTATTGTTTGGCATGATCAGTGAACTGGATATCAATGCGGTATTAGCGACTTCAGTTAGTCCGCATGCGGTGAATGCAATTCTGGAAGCAGATAATGCAAGGCGTGTGATGCATGCTGCGAAAAATGATGATAGATTGCCGCGTGGCTATAGTAATGGTTTGCTAGGCTTGCATGACAGGCGCCCGTTTACCTACAGCGCAGATGAGATTCAAGAAATTGCCGCGCAGATCAAAGACCCCAGTTTTCGTATCCAGGTGAGTGAAAAAGGACTGCATGTTTATAATCGTGATGGCATCCATGAAGATATAGATCCTTTTGCTTTATATCAATATCTCAAGGTGGATGATGACGCTTCGCATGCATTTTACTTAGGTGTTGAGCTGGCGCGAGCGCAAATTGCCTGGCAGCTTAAAAAACGTTATGTGCAAGATCAGGAACTTGAGTGGGGTGTTGCTAGTCAAGCTCAAGATAAAGCAGCTAAACAATCTCATCGTGAGGCCTCAATGAAAGAGCGACGAGATGCTGCCAAAAAAGACGCAGAAAAGTAAAGTGAAAAACCATGATACTTGAAACCATTATTACGAGTGTGGATGTGCAAGGTAAGGCGCATGTAACACCTTTTGGTATCCGCATACAAGGTGGTTTGGTGGTTATTTCACCCTATAAGCCATCAGCGACATTGGACAATATTCTGGTCACAAAACATGCAGTAATGAATCTAACGGATGACGTGCGTGTCTTTGCCGGAGCATTAACCAGACGTCAGCCATGGACATTGTTACCAGCAGAAACCATAGTTGGTTACAGATTAGCTGATACCTTGGCACATAAAGAGCTGAAACTCGTGAAAGTTGAACAGGATGCAATGCGGCCACAATTATTTTTAGAGGTCGTGCATGAAGTACAACACAAGCCTTTTCAAGGCTTTAATCGTGCGCAAGCTGCTGTGATTGAGTTGGCAGTATTGGTGAGCAGGCTCACCAGGTTGCCAATGGAAAAAATTACTCGAGAGATGGACTATTTGACAATTGCTATTGAGAAAACTGCAGGTCCTCGAGAGTTGGAAGCTTGGAGTTGGCTGGTTGAAGCAGTGAATAATCATCGTGCAGCAATGGACAACGAAAACATAGCATGACGCAATTACTGATTAGCGTTGCCACAATTCAAGAAGCACAATTGGCGCTTGAAAATGGTGCGGATATCATTGACCTAAAAGATCCAAGTGCTGGCGCTCTTGGTGCGTTGCCATTACAACAAATACAAGCAATCGTTAGCCATGTAGGTGCAAAAAGACCACTCAGCGCAACCATCGGTGATTTGCCTATGCAGCCTAATTTGTTGCTGGAGCGCGTTAATCTACTTAGTAAGACGCAGATCGATTTCATCAAAATCGGCTTCTTTCAAACAGATGATTACCAATCAACTTTAGATGCATTACTGCCTGCCACGCGATCTGGTCTCAAGCTGATCGCCGTATTATTTGCTGAATATCAATACCCCAAGACGCTGATTGCGGCTATCAAACATGCAGGGTTTAGCGGTTTGATGATAGACACGGCTCAAAAAAATGGTGCCACTTATATGGATTATTATTCAAAAGAGCAATATAAGAAATTTTCAGAGTTAGTTTCCAAGCAAGGCTTATCATTTGGGGTGGCTGGATCTCTGCAATTAAAACATGTGGCGGTTACTAAGAAAGTCAAACCAACTTACATGGGTTTTAGAGGTGGTGTATGTGTTGAAAATCAGCGTGGATTGAGTCTTGACGTTGATAAAATTAGAGCTATTCGTAAGGCATTATAGTGCTGTTGTAAAAATACAACAGGTAGCTGGCAAAAATGACAGGGAACAGTGGTTTGTTGATTTAATTCATTGCACTAAGTATGTAGTGGAGTATTATCAAATCGTAAAGAATTTTAGTAATAACAGTAACACCATCAATGAGGAGCAAAAAGAATGAAGAAAAATCTTATCAATATCGCAGTAGCCGCTACACTTGGTTTCACTGCATTTACAGCAGCAGCAGATGACATGTACCGTGGTGCATGGTACGCAGTTCCAGGCGTAAGTTACATGGATACAGACGGTGACTTAGAAGCTAATAACGGCGGCGGCGGTTTCATTCGTTTAGGTAAAGAATTAAGTGAAAAATGGGATGTGCAAATTGGTGCTGGCTATGCACGCGCATCTGAAGACACAGGTATTCCAGGTGTTGGTGGTAGATACAAACAAACTTTACTGGGTGTTGACGCGCTTTACATGTTTAGTCGCGACAAATTCCGTCCATTCTTGTTAGCGGGTCTTGGTGTTGCACGCAATAAAATTGATTATACAAATATGGCGTTGGATGACGATAGCAAAACTTCACCAATGGCAAACTTGGGTTTAGGTTTGCAATATCTGTTTAGTGATAAGATTGGTTTGCAAGCTGATGTACGCCATGTATGGAGTAGAGCTGAAGGTAAAGATCCAGCGAACAATTTTGATGCTGATGAAACTATCGGCAATACATATGTGAACTTAGGCGGTATTTTCCGCTTTGGTGCTCCAGCACCTATGCCTGTAACTGAAGCTGCTCCTGAGCCAGCTCCAGTAGCTGCAGCTGAGCCGGCACCTGCTCCTGAGCCAGCTCCAGTAGTTGCAGAACCATGCAAACCACAATTTGAAACTATCACGGTTTCAGCTGAAAAATTATTCGGTTTCGACAAATCTAAATTAAGTGCAGATGGTAAAACTGCATTGAATGATGCAGCTGATAAACTAAAAGCTAATCCAGATATCGAATTAGTGATGGTAACAGGCCATACAGACCGTTTAGGTTCAGATGCTTATAACCAAAAACTATCAGAGCGTCGTGCTAACACAGTAAAAGATTACTTGATTTCACAAGGTGTTGAAGCGAATCGTCTGCAAGCTGTAGGAAAAGGTGAATCAGAGCCTGTTGTTGCATGTGATGATGTTAAAGGCAGAAAAAAATTGATCGAATGTTTACAACCTAACCGCCGTGTTGTGTTGTCTGCTGAGAAACAACGTGAAACAGGTTGTAAATAATTAACTGAATTGACATTTAGTTAGATGTTGAATAAAAGCCCCGCCTTTGCGGGGCTTTTTTATTGGTAAAATAAGCGTATGTCTACTTTTGATTCTTCATCCCCCCTTGGTTCTGTATCCCCGGGTTCTGTAAATGCTGATTTAGTGATCGAGGCACGTTGGGTTGCAACGGTGACTTCAGCGCAGCCACTATTAGAAAACCATTCAGTGATCGTACAAGCAGGTGTCATCATTGAAATATTGCCGATCTTTGATGCGAGGCAAAAGTATACGGCGACATCATTAGTCTGTTTAGATGATCATGTCCTGATTCCTGGCTTAATTAATTTGCATACTCATGCAGGGATGAGCATGATGCGTGGCATTGCAGACGACTTGCCTTTGATGAAGTGGCTCAATGAGCATATTTGGCCAGCAGAGCATGCAGTAGTCTCAGAACACTACGTAAAAGATGCAACATTATTAGCCTGTGCCGAAATGTTAAGTAGCGGTATCACTTGCTTTAATGATATGTACTTTTACCCACAAGCCGCTGCTGTCGCCAGCACACAAGCGGGTATGCGGGCTAATCTGGGTCTTGTGGTACTTGAGTTCCCATCGGCCTATGCCAGTGACCCTGATGATTACCTGCAAAAAGGCTTTGTTGCGCATGATAGTTGGCGTGATAACCCGCTCATTAGTTCATGTATTGCACCGCATGCACCTTACACTGTTTCTAATCAAACTTTTGAAAAGGTCATTACCTATGCAGAGCAATTATCGCTTGGCGTTCATACGCATCTACATGAGACGCGAGATGAAGTTACTCAAAGTGAGGCGCAATACGGTCTCAGACCCCTGCAAAGATTAGCTGAGTTTGGTTTACTTGGGCCCAACTTAGTCGCTGCACATTGTGTACATTTGCTCAGCAGTGAAATTGAAAAGTTGGCTGAATACGGTTGCCATGTTGCACATTGTCCAAGCTCTAATTTAAAACTTGCTAGCGGTATTGCGCCAATTGCACAATTGCTTGCCCAAGGTGTTAATGTTGGGCTGGGCACCGATGGTGTGGCCAGCAATAACCGCTTGGATATTTTCACAGAAATGCGTCTGGCAGCATTGTTGGCTAAGGGCGTGAGTGAAGATGCAACGGTTATTCCAGCGCATCAAGCGCTTGAAATGGCAACTATCAATGCGGCCAGAGCTATGGGGCTAGACGACAAAATAGGTTCAATTGAGGTAGGTAAGCAGGCCGATTTGACGGCGGTTAAGCTTAGTGATTTAGCGACTACGCCATACTATGATCCGATCTCACATTTGGTTTATACCTGTGGACGCGAGCAGGTGACACATACATGGGTCTCAGGTGAGTTACGCTATAGTAATGGTGTCTATGCCAATATAGAACCAATCGAGTTAAAGGAAATCATCAACACATGGCAACCAAAATTAAGGCAGTACAAAAATTGAACGCTGATGAAAATGAGCTAAAAAAATTTAGTGAACTTGCACATAAATGGTGGGATAAAACCAGTGAGTTCAAACCATTGCATGAGATCAATCCATTGCGATTGAACTACATTGATGACTTGGTTACGCTTAAAGGCAAGCGTGTGCTAGATGTAGGTTGTGGCGGCGGAATTCTGTCAGAGTCTATGTACTTGAAAGGCGCTGATGTGATGGGTATCGATTTAGGTGAAAAGGCACTTAATGTAGCTAAGCTGCATCAGTTAGAAAGTGGTACAAAAGTCAATTATCAGCATATTGCAGTAGAGCAGTTGGCAGCAGAGCAACCAGCTAGTTTTGATGTGGTGACCTGTATGGAAATGCTGGAGCATGTGCCTGATCCATCTTCTATCGTTGCTGCTTGTGCCAAGCTGGTAAAGCCGGGTGGCTCAGTCTTCTTTTCTACAATCAATCGTAATCCCAAGGCTTATTTATTTGCAGTGATTGGCGCCGAGTATGTGCTGAATTTGTTACCCAAAGGCACGCACGATTACGCAAAATTCATCAAACCTTCTGAGTTATCCAGCTGGGCGCGCCAAGCGGAGTTGAGTGTGCAAGGCATGCGTGGCATGAGCTATAACCCTATTACACAACATTATTGGTTGGGTGACGATGTGTCTGTAAATTACCTCATGCATACTAAACTTGGCTTATAAGATGAGTGGTATGAATGTAATTTTATTTGATTTAGATGGCACGCTGGTCGATACCGCTCATGATTTAGGAGCGGCGCTTAACATTCAATTATTACGGCATGGTAGACCAGCATTGCCGCATGAGGTGATACGTCCGGTAGCATCGCATGGCTCGCGCGGATTGCTGGAGTTGGGTTTTAATTTGTCGCCTGCGGACAGCAACTTTCTAGCCATGCGAGATGAGTATCTAGCCATCTATGACGATGTGCTAACGCACTCGCCAGTATTGTTTGAAGGCATGAAAGAGGTGCTGGATATGATTGAGGCTAATGGTATGCAATGGGGTATTGTGACCAATAAACCTAAACGCTTTACTACGCCTATTATGCAATCCATGCAGTTGGATAAACGAGCCGCTTGTATTATCAGTGGCGATGATGCACCTCGTCCTAAACCATATCCTGATACCTTATTGATGGCATGTGATGTCATTAAAACACAGCCGGAAAATTGTATTTATGTTGGCGATGCGGCGCGTGATATTGAAGCAGGCAAGGCTGCAGGCATGAAAACGGCAGTGGCTTTATATGGGTACTTAGATGTAGCGGACACACCAAAGGAATGGGGCGCAGATTTTATGGTTGAACAGCCGTCTGAGATTTTAACGTTGCTTTAATCTAATGTTAAACGCATGGGGGTCATGGTTGGTTAAATAGAGAACTGCTTATTTAACACTGCGTCGTTCCATCATAGCCTGCGCCAGAGTACCGCTATCTACATATTCTATTTCACCGCCCATAGGTAGACCACGGGCAATACGGCTTGTTTTAACGCCACGAGCACGTAATAGCTCACTGATGTAATGCGCTGTGGCATCGCCTTCAACCGTGTAATTGGTAGCTAGAATCACCTCTTGCACGATGCCATCTTGTGCACGTTTGAGTAATTTGTCTAAGTGAATCTCTTTAGGACCAACGCCATCCAGAGGCGATAACCTACCCATAAGCACAAAGTACATACCTGAATAAGCTTGTGTATTTTCAAGCATCATCAGGTCGGTCGGCATCTCAACTACACATAGCAAGCTAGTATCGCGCTTTTCAGAAGCACATAGTGGGCAAACAGGTTGCTCGCTGAATGTGTTGCACAACTTGCAATGACCGACTACCTGTAAAGCATTGTCTAAGGCTAAAGCCAATCCATTCGCACCTTTTCTATCGCGCTGCAATAGATAGTAAGCCATACGCTGTGCGGACTTTGGACCAACACCAGGCAAACAGCGCAGGCTCTCGATGAGCTGTTCAAGTGCAGGCGGATTTTTCATTTAACGCTTATGTACAGAAACGGAATTAGAATGGCAGTTTCATGCCAGCAGGCATGTAGCTAGACATACGTGCTGTAGATGTCGCCTCTGCTTTTGCAGTAGCGTCTTTTAGTGCAATGACTAACAAGTCTTCCAATGTTTCTTTGTCATCCATCACGCTGTCATCCAAAGTGACACGTTTCACTTCGTTTCTACAGGACATTTGTATTTTTACCAAGCCGTTTGCAGCGATACCTTCTACTTCTACATTAGCAAGTTCTTCCTGTGCTTTCTGCATATTCGCTTGCATTTGCTGGGCTTGCTTCATTAAATTGCCCATGCCGCCTTTCATCATTTTTAGCTCCTTTAGTTACTGATGGGTTTGATACTGTTGGGGATAATCTGTGCCCCAAAATCGTTAATCAAAGCTTGCACAAAGGTATCCTCTTCGATTGCACTTTCTGCATTGGCTTGTGCATGGGCTTTCTCTTGAGAGATTTGTTTGGCAGGTGTGTTACCAGTGCCACCTATGCTAAATTGTAATTTGATCTTTTTATCGAAATACTGGGAGATAGCGCTACCCAATTTCTCTTGATAGTTAGGCAGCAATAAGTGTTTTTGAGTTTCCGGTACACTGAGTGAAATGCTATATTCATCATAGCTTACTAATTCGCAATGCTGCGCCAATGCTCTGGCTAGGCCAAGTTTCAGCTCATCTACCAAACCACGCCAGTTACCATTGAATTGATTGTTGCTGGATTTGGCCTCATCAATAATGGGTTCTTGCGGCGCGGCGGTATTTGCTACTACAGCCTCTGGTATGTCTTCAACAGGCTTCTGAGTTGCTGGCTTCTCTACAGCTTGTTCTGTTAACTGAGGCTTCGCTGCGACGGGAGCTGGGCTAACTATTGTTTTACTTGGTGATTTGTTTGAGACAGTAGTGGCGTTATTTTCAGTCGGCGTAAAGGCCAGCATGCGCAATAGGCTCATGGTAAAGCCAGCAAATTCATCTGGTGCCAAACCAATATCACGGCGACCTAGCAAGGCAATTTGGTAATAGAGTTGTAAAGTTTCCGGTGAGATTTTGCTCGCCAAACTTAACAGCGCAGCGCGCTCTGGCAGGTCATCAGCGATACTATCTGGTACCGTCTGTGCCACGGCAACCTGATGTAGCAGTTGTGCTAAGTCATTGAGCGCAGCCTCAAAAGATAGGCTGCGTTCTTGCATAATTTTAGCTTGTGCGATGATGCTGTTACCATCATTGGCAAGTAATGCATCTACAAGCTGGTACAAATAGCTCTGATCAATCGCGCCGAGCATGGCGCGCACTTCTGCTTCGTTTACAGTTTGGCCACCATAAGCAATCGCTTGATCTGTTAGCGACAAAGCATCGCGCATACTGCCTGCTGCCGCACGAGAAATAAGGTGCAGGGCAGCTGGTTCAAATTTGATATTTTCTTGAGCGAGTATGTTTTGTAAGTGCCCGGTAATCGAAGTGCCCGCCATTTGCCGCAAATTGAACTGTAAACAGCGTGATAGGACAGTCACAGGGACTTTCTGTGGGTCAGTAGTGGCCAAAATAAATTTAACGTGTGCTGGTGGCTCTTCCAGCGTTTTGAGCATCGCATTGAATGCACTTTTGGAAAGCATGTGCA
>DATHXI010000082.1:0-12691 GCA_035459705.1 Methylotenera sp.
GCCACACTCAATATCCACAAGGGCTTTACACACTTTAATGCCCACTTTGCCCTGCAAAGGCAACGTGAACTACTCAGAAAACTGCACGCCGACGTCATCTTTCTACAAGAAGTACAAGACGTACACTCCAAACATAACAAACGCTTTGAAACATTGTTTTCATCAGGACAAGTTGAATATCTAGCAGACGCAGTATGGTCAGATTACGCTTACGGTAAGAACTCTATCTATCCAGCGGGCCACCATGGCAATGCTTTACTTTCAAAATTTCCTATTGTTAATATCATCAACCAAGATATTTCTGCGCATAAAACCGAACAGCGCGGTATGTTGCATTGTGAAATCAATATACCTCAATGGGAGCAGCCTTTTCATGCGATCTGTGTGCATCTAGGATTGTTGGCACATTGGCGGCGCCAGCAGTTAAATGACGTTGCCGAATATATAGAACAGTATGTGCCGGCAGGTGCTCCTTTGGTAATTGCTGGGGATTTCAATGATTGGAGTATGCGTTCAGGCAAAGTGTTTGCCGAGCGTTTACATGTACATGAAGTATTTGAGCATCATTTAGGTAAGCCGGCGCGGAGCTTTCCTTCTTGGTTGCCAATATTAAGGATAGACCGCATTTACACGCGTGGCTTTCAAGTGAAACATGTAGAAGTACACTCTGGTGCGCATTTCCTTAGATTGTCTGACCACGCAATGCTGACAGCTACCTTAACTAGAACCTGAAGCGTCTTTTATGGCACACTTTTTTGGTGGTAATCAAATTAAGTTATTACGCAATGGTGCAGAATACTTTCCTGCATTAGAAGCGGCCATTGAAAGCGCTGCCATTTCGATATACCTGCAAACTTATATATACGAAGCAGATGCGACCGGAAAACGTATTGGCAATGCACTTAAGAGCGCAGCCAAACGTGGTGTGGCTGTGAATGTATTACTTGATGGGTTTGGCTGTAAAGACTTAGCTAAAACCTACATACAAGAACTAAAAGAGGCTGGCGTTCGGGTCATCTTGTTCCGTCCAAAAATATCCCCGTGGACACTCAAAAAGAATCGTTTACGGCGTTTGCACCGCAAAGTGGCCGTGATAGATGAAACCATTGCCTTTGTCGGCGGCATTAATATTATTGATGATACGAATGTGCCGCATCAGACAGCGCCCCGCATTGATTATGCTGTGCGCCTTGAAGGGCCAATATTAATCGCTATCGTTGCCTCTGTATGCAAATTATGGCGTCGCTTGAATTGGGTCAATAGAGGACTGGTAAAGGGGAACGTTGACAAGATCCATGTTCACAAACCGCCACAAACTTCCAATTCAGGCCTGAGAGCAGCACTCGTGGTGCGCGACAATATATTGCACCGGCGTGATATTGAACAAGCCTATCTAACTGCAATATCACACGCCAAATCAGAAATCATTATCGCTAATGCCTACTTTTTGCCAAGTAGAAAGTTTCGTAAAGCACTTATTGCATCAGCTAAACGTGGCGTAACCGTCAAACTTTTATTACAAGGCCGTAAAGAATATTTCTTAATGTTCGCTACCCATGCTTTTTACAATGAATTTCTCAACAACGGGATTGAGATATATGAATACCAAAAAAGCTTTATGCACAGCAAAGTTGCAGTGGTCGATAGCAAATGGGCAACGGTAGGCTCATCAAACATGGATCCCTTTAGCTTATTATTGGCTTATGAAGCCAATGTGGTAGTGGAAGACATTACATTTGCTAAAGAGTTAAGAACTGAAATCATGACATCTATGGAAGAAGGTGCGTCACGCGTTACTTCAAACGGATGGAAGCGTGATAGTAAAGTTAAATATTTTTTCTCATGGACTGCCTACGGACTAGTCAGAGTCTTTTTAGGCGTTATTGGCCATTCAAATGATTAATCATCGTTCAACATTCTCCTTTATTAACGCAATACGATACTCCTCAAGCCTTTTCTCATAGTCCTCTGCATCACCGAAATCTAAAAAACGTGCATAGCGAGCATGTGAGCCTAGCATTTTTCGCGCATGCTTAATGGGGCAAAAATATTGTTCGGTGCGCGCCACAATTTCACTAATATAGGAAATCATTCCAGCACCGTACGCACAATAAGTGCAATGGAATTTCTCAATAAAATTCAGGTAATTGAGATGCTGTCGGTCAAATATAATGTAATCCGCTCGGCGTACTTTTTTAATGCCGTAAATTGGAAAACACGTCATTTGATAGAAGCTAATGAATATATCCGTAATAACCAACGGAACAATCATGGAATAAATAATTGGCCCGGTAATGAGGTTCTGCGGGCGATTGGTGACTAACCAGAGAAAAAAGTTCTGCTTAAACTTAAGGTGTCTTTGCTTGATAGACTGCTCAAACTCAATACGCTTGCCTTTGATTTGGAAAAATATACTTGATTGTTGCTCGTTGAGTGCGATTCTCAAGTCATCTTCAAGCGCAGTTATTTGGTCGAGCAACTGCTGGATACGTTCATTCATCAGCATTCCAATCTTCTAAAGAATTAAGATTAGCATACTAATAAAGGATAATAAAAAAGGCCTGCATCACTGCAAGCCTTTTAAAATTGATTCTTTAAAGAATTAGTCTGTTTTGTCCTCAATTTTGTCTCCGGCCTCTTCGAGCTTATCGCCCGCTTTATCCGTTGCATCTTCAATTTTGTCGCCCATACTTTCAGCAGCGTTGTCTATTTTTTCGCCTGCTTTTTCTGCAGGGCCTTTTTCGCAGGCTGTTAATCCAATAGCGAATAAAAGCGCTAAAGCTGCGACTGATAATTTATTAATATTCATTCAAAACCCCTTATAGAGTTAAAACTTATCATTTAGTTAATGTTCAACAGAACCACTTTTAAACTTTGAGTTTGTTGAACCACATTGAGATGTTATTCAAAAGCAAATGATCGCGTGAGCGGGATAATTCTGAATTCTTTGTAAGAAAAGACTTACAAGCCAAAGTAATGACTTGCCCATATATTCTACGATTTACCGCTTCTTATTCAGAACAGTTACTTAGCCATCCTATCCCCACATGGCTCACAAGCTTATCCACAGAAATTGTGGAACCAATTATTTTGCTCGGACTGCCGTTACGTATTATTTGGGCAACAATTGAAATAATTTTGTTGTTCTTTTTCGAACAGATTTACCGTCCAATCGATAAAAGCCCTAACATTCGCCGAAAGATGTCGATTTTGCAAATAGACCACATATGCAGTAGCAACTTCACCAGGGTAATCCGCTAATAGCCGAACCAGCCTGCCAGATTGTAAGTGGTTTCGTACGCTAAAAAATGGTAGCTGCACAATGCCGATATCTGCCAAGGCAGCGCTTACGCAGGCATCTATATCATTTACGGCAACACGCCTCTGCCCGTGAATTTCAACTTTTTTATCCTTATCTGAGTAATTAAACCCTACAACCCTTCCCGTTCTTGGCGATAGGAAGTTGACCACCATATGCGCTTTCAGAGCTTCTAGAGTGTTTGGCGTGCCATGTCGCTCTAGATAAGTTGGTGTCGCACAAGTCACCAGCCTTGTCTCGACAAGTTTTCTGGCAACTAAAGACTCATCAATCGGCATGCCGCCGCGTATAGCACAGTCAATACCTTCTTGAAGTAAATCAACAGTTCTGTCGGTACAACCTAACTCTAATTCAATATCTGGATACCGCCTAAAAAAATCATTTAGCGCGGGCAAAATAATCTGACGACCTAAGGTACCAGAAGTATCCACTCTTAACCTGCCACGATAAGTAAGGTTAGATTGACTCACTACAGATTCAGTTTCTTCTAAGTCACTTAACAAGCGCATTGCCCGTTCATAATAAACAGCGCCATCTGTAGTTACACTGACATGCCTTGTAGTGCGATGGAATAGCTTCACATTCAGGCGTTTTTCTAAATTAGCTACTTGAGCCGAAAGTGTGGCCTTTGGAATATTCAAAGACATAGCGGCTTTGGTAAAACTGTTAAGTTCAACCACGCGAGTAAACGCCAGCATCGTATCGAATCTATCCATAATATTCCAAATCAATTGTCTCGTTTTTATATACAGTATATCTATTTTTACCTTATTTATCTTGTTAATTGACATCAATATACTGGCTTCAACGTTAAGTGATTGATATAGACGTTCAATTAACGACATTCAATTAAGGAGAATTATCATGAGTCAAAAATTAACAGGTAAAGTAGCAGTAGTAACAGGCGCATCAAAAGGTATTGGCGCTTCAATAGCCAAACACCTCGCTGCAGAAGGTGCATCCGTTGTAGTGAATTACGCCACCAGTCAAAATGCTGCAGATCAAGTGGTGGCTGAAATCGTGCGCGGCGGCGGTAATGCAGTTGCGGTTAAAGCTGATGTATCTAAAAAGACCGACATTGAGCGTTTATTTACCGCTGCTAAAAATGCCTATGGTCCAATCGACATTTTGGTGAATAACGCAGGTATTTACACACCCTCTGCTCTTGAAGAAGTCACTGAGGAGAACTTTCACAAACAATTTGATCTTAACGTACTGGGTTTATTAATGAGTACACAAGAAGCGGTTAAACATTTCAGTACAGTAGGTGGAAGTATTGTAAATATCAGCTCTGTAGTGAGTTCGTTAGGTATAGCAGGCTTGTCAGTTTATAGCTCAACTAAGGGCGCTGTAGACTCAGTTACACGTTCATTGGCTAAGGAATTGGCACCACGTAAGATTCGCGTAAATTCAGTGAACCCTGGCATGGTTGAAACAGAAGGATTGCATGCAACAGGTTTTATTGAGGGGCGTAAGGATATGGAGGCTATCACGCCATTGGGTCGTATTGGGCAGCCAGAAGACATTGCACCCGCAGTAGTATTCTTTGCCTCACAAGATTCTTCTTGGATTACTGGCGAAACCCTTTACATAACTGGTGGCGTACGTTAAATATCCCAACTCTGTGAATATTTGAATTTAGGACTGGCTCTAGCCAGTCCTAAATAGTTGGCGGAGTGGACGGGACTCGAACCCGCGACCCCCGGCGTGACAGGCCGGTATTCTAACCAACTGAACTACCACTCCTAGCAGGTTATGCTGACTGTTAATTTTGGTGGGTGCTAACGGGGTCGAACCGCTGACATTCGCCTTGTAAGGGCGACGCTCTACCAACTGAGCTAAGCACCCTGCCTAACTAACAGGGTGCGCATTCTACAATATATTATGAATATTTGAAAACTTAAATTGGGCTGATATACGAAATTGGCAACTAAAATGACAAAAAGGACTTAGATTTCTCCAAGTCCCCTTCTTTGGTGCCCCTCTGTGAGCTGAACACAGCACCAAAGGTTTAATAATCTGTTTGCCAATTTTCCATACCACGATCTAAACTGTCTTGATCCAAGTGCGCTAAAGGAAGCTGTGTGAACAAGTCAATTCTATTTCTTATTTGTTGAAAAACCCTTTGGAACACTTTTTTCTTCTCATCGAAAGTCCCGTCTAAAGTGCCTGGATCTTCAAATACCCAATGCGCTTTCATGGGATTACCTGGTAGCACAGGAATGGCTTCTATTGGAATGTCGTCACAGACACTGATTACAAAATTCATTATCGGTGCTTGGGGGCTTAAGAACTCTGTCAAACTTTTACTTTTTAATTTTTTATATGGGTAACCAATATTTTTAATCTCTTCTAATACAAAACGGTTTACCACCCCTGCTGGATAAATTCCAGCGCTAAAGGCTTTGAAAACTCCATCTCCCATAGTATTGAAAAGAGCTTCAGCCATGATGCTCCTGACTGAATTCTGTGTGCCTATAACAAGTACATTGTATGTTTTAACTATCATAATTATTTTTCTTTAAGCCATTTAATAATCCATAAAGCATGAAACTTAGTAAGAAAAAAGAGCGCACTAGGCGCTCTATAAAATGCAATAGGAGATGCAAGATAACTGCTACATCTTAAACTGGAATTATTTCAAAATTATGACAACCTATTTGCTAATGCTTTCTTCAAAATGCAGAGACAATTTCAATTCATTTTTTACTTTATAACGATGAATATTAGGTAAGTCTATTAGCTAATCAGTGTGTAGTAGCCTTTAGTCTTTAATACCGGCGCCATGAATCCACGCAAAGAAGTTAATTGCTTCTTAAGTCTTCACCACGGCCTGTAATGCCAAAACTAGCCTTCAGACGGCGTGATGGCGCGGCCAAATCTGCATGCACCTTACCAGTTAAAATTTGATTGGCGTCAATGTTAATAAATCCATAGACATTGAATTGTGAAGAAGCCAACACCAGCTTGTTAAATTGATATTGGTTTTGATTCAATTTAATACTGCCAGTGAGCTTGTCAAAGTTTGTGTTATCCCCTGCGAGCGATTGCCCGCTGGGGCTTAACACTCCGCGCACCAGCTCTATCCTCTGAATACTCCCTTGACGCACATCAAAATTTGCATCTGTGATGGTATTACTTGCCAGTTTACTCACTTCACTCGCCTCGGCAGAAAAACGAGCATCCAATGCCAGCTTGCCCTCTATTGTCACTGCGCTACCAAAATTATTCAGTAACGCTTCTGTATTTGCGTTTGAAAGCTTAAATTCACCAGCACTAAGCCACTGGCCAGCACTATCTGGCCATTCAATGTTAGCCTGACCCGTCAAGCTACCGCCAAAAATTTCACCTTCAATTTGGCTAAAATTGAGCTTATATTGGCTAGCCAAGCCTTTTGCATTTAAGACATCAAACACTATTTTTTGATTAAATGGCAGCGCCCAATTAGTGGCTTTTAATACAATTTCGCTATCGTTACCTTGCGGTGAAATCTGCACTGAAAGCGCATTATTGCTACTGACCAACTCTATCGAGCTTAATGCACCTGCATCCGTCAGCGTTACTTTTCCGTCAAGCGGTTCTAACTGTAAATCACGAATAACCAGTGTAAGGTTTTTAAGGTTAATTTGTTCAACTTTTAATCTTTTAGCTTTGCTGGCATTGCTTACCCACTGCAAAGGCTGGCTAAAATTGGCCTGTTCAATGCTTAAACCTTCTATCACCAGCGATTTCACCACTTTTACTTCTTCAAACAAACTAACGATCACTGGTAGCACATGCACAGCCTCAATGTTATTACCAGTACCAATCGCTACATCTTCTAGTACTAAATTGGGCTGCGGCCAAAGCGAGGCATGCACTTTTTTAATCACTACTGTCTCACCTATACTCTCGCTAGCCATTTGCTCGATAGGTTTAATCAGGAAACTTAAGTTAATAAAATTTAATACCAGCAACACCAACAGAAGTAGTACTGGCAGATAAATAAATGCCACTTTAGTAAATAACCCTAGCCATTGCTTGATTCTTTTAGCGGATATAAAAGATTGTACTTTGCCATGAATGCTAGCCATGGCGGCAGCTGCTGTCATAGCTGCATTTTTAATGTCCGTTCTACCTGTATCTACAGTGGCCTGCTTGGTAGTTTTTTCTAGTGTACGATGTGTTTCCGCTTCTGCAGCTCGCTCTTCAGCCTCAAACGCAGCTTCTTCAGCCGCTTCAAAATCTTCTGCCTGCGCTTTTAATTTTTGTTGTCTAGCAAACTCTTTTGATTCTTCTTTGGCTTTACGTTCTGCTTGTGCACGGGCATCTTGCTCCGCCTTAAGTTGGCGTTGGGCTTCTAATTTTTCTGCTTCAGCTTGTGCCACCGCATTTTTTCTATCTTCTTCAGCTTTGCGTAGCGCAGTGGCTATTTCTAGACGCTCTATTTCTGCAGCTTGTGCTGCTGCTTCAGTCTCTACTCTTGCCTGTTCAGCTGCCGCCATCGCCGCTTGCTCTAACTGTGCTTGATACTCAGCTTGTGCTTTACGTTCTGCTTGTGCACGGGCATCTTGCTCCGCCTTGAGTTGGCGTTTGGCTTCTAATTTTTCCGCTTCGGCTTGTGCAGCCGCATTTTTTCTATCTTCTTCAGCTTTGCGCAGCGCAGTGGCTATTTCTAGACGCTCTATTTCTGCAGCTTGAGCTGCTGCCTCAACCTCTATTCTTGCCTGTTCAGCTGCTGCCTTCGCCGCTTGTTCTAACTGTGCTTGATACTCAGCTTGCGCTTTCAGTTCTGCTTGACGCGCATCTTCCGCCGCCTTAGCCAGTTTTAACGCTTCCAAGCGCTCACTTTCCTGTTTAGCTTTGGCTTCTATATCGGCTTTTTTTTGTGTCTCCTCCGCTTCTCGTGAAATGCGCTCTATCTCGCGCCTTGCATTCTCTTTGGCAGCTGCCTCTGCTTCAGCCTGCTCTGCAACCTCGCGTGCCTTTAATTCCAACTTAAGCCGCGTTTCTTCTGCCAATTTAGCGGCGCGTTCAGCTGCTTGCTGTTGTTCGACTTTTTCGGCTTCTTGCCTAGCCGCCTCTAACGCCAGCCGTTCTTGCTCTAGCTGCGCAATTACCTTAGTCTCAGCCTTGATTCTTTCTTTGTCGCGCAATTTGTGCGCTATTTTATCGGCTTTTAGCTGCGTGGCTAAGCGACGCTCTTCCTCTTGCTTAGCTTGCTCTAGTTCTATTTGACGGGTTTGCTCAGCAGTTTTTGCCTGAGCTGAAACTTCTAACTCTTCTTCGCTTTGAAACTCCTCCACAACCATCGGCTCAAAGTTAACCGTTAGCGACCAACTGTCATCGGCAGTAGAAGTCACGGTGGCGAGACGAATATAGCCTTCTTGCGCTAGCTGTGTTAAATCGGCGGTCAGCTGTTGCGGTGTAAGTTTGTTAAATTTTTGCAGAATAGTTTCGGCACTAGAGCTGCCATCAACATGGGTGAGCACTTTCATTAAATGTGATGACAGTCCGCCAATAAGCAAGGCGCGAGCGCGCAGGCCTTTAGGTGTTTTGCTGTAAATCGCAGATAAATCCATGTTAGAACTATATAATAAAATAGCATTAATTGGCGAGCACTAAGCGTGTAGGTTATGCCCACCTGTCATCTGAGAATCTTCAAGAAACACGTCAACTCAATCCGTTAGCTAGATTAAATCTCGGTTGAACTTTCACAAAAGAAGTTAACAATTAAGCTAACCCTTTGATTTTTTGGTGTCCCTCTGTGAGTTGAACACAGCACCAACGAGTTATTAAGAATAACTCTATTTGACCGCTAACTCTTATCGCTTGATGGGTGCATTTAGTAATTCTTTGACATATTTTTGCAGGATTAGGTTTTTAAGCGTGACAAATGAAAACCTGATTAATGCCTTTATTCTCATCCCCACCCTTTTTTATTCGCTAGCAAGGCTAATTGCAAACGGTCGCTAACTTTCAGTTTCTGGAAAATAATTGATAAATGAGTTTTCACAGTACGATCCGTGATGTTGAGTTCGCGCGCGATAATTTTATTGCTGCCACCTTTTGCTACCAGATCCACGATTTCGCGCTCACGTGGTGTCAAGCTTGTAGTTTCATCGCGATGCGTACCATTTTCTTTTTGGGGTGTTCGAGTCATGTTATCCAGGCGCTTCAAACGTTGCAGCAAGTGCGGTAGGGCTGTACTTGAAATCCACACGCCGCCATCTCCCACGATGGAAAAAATCTGGCGGATTCTTTCTGGCAAGAGGTCATACCCACAACAGCCAACGGCACCCGCCGCAAGCGCCGCAAGCTCCTCCTCTGCCTTCAGTTCAGAGGCTAGGAGCAGCACCTTAAGGCTCTGGTTACTACGCTTTAGATTAGAGATGCCAGACAATCCCGGAAAGCCGTCGACCTTGGCGTCTAACAGCACCAACCCTTTTTTTGAGGTTGCAGCCCTCCAGAGCAACTCGGGGAAATTAGACAATAATTGAGACTCCCCATTTTCCAGCAACGCAGCCCAATATTGATCAATCAGAACAGGGTTTTTACTGACCAAAAAATTCATAATTACTGCTCCATTCTAAAATTTCGACGGACATACAGCGCTGGTGGCATAAGTGCTTGTTTCGATGAAAAAACGGTGTGCACCGGCATCAATCAAACAGGCACTTAGGCACTTTCTTGAATTATGCTATCATAAATCAAAATAATTTCTCCAGGGTGAGCAATATGCCTTTTGTGAGCAGGGATATATCAGGACGGGTGAGTGGGATCTTTCTGAAATCACATCCGGAAGCGGCAGAATTCCTGCCGGGCGACCACGCCGATATTCTGCAGTTTTTCGGCGGCGTCATGCCTAAAAATCTTGAGACACAAGCTTTGGTCGATCTGTCGCATTCCGACATCGAATTTATCCGGGTCATCGAGGATGTACTTGATCTCCTGATGGATAAAAAAATTCTCACCTTTACCGAACTGCCGAAAAAGGTGCGAGATAAAATTCTCAGCCGTAAAGACGCACGAGGGCGGCTGACTGGTTCCAACGATATTGTGGTGCCAGATGAAGGAATTTTGTAGGTAGCACTATTATTCAGAAACTGTTTTCCAGTATTTGTCTAACTTAATCTGAACTGTAAAAGGGATGAATATGCCAGATAGTGATAAAAAAAAAGAGCCATGGGACATTCCCAATGACGCACTACTTCCCGATGACCCGCTGACCAACTGTCTGGTATTGCTGACACGGCTTCAGCATCGCCCATTTTCTGCACAGACCCTGACTGCCGGACTTCCGCTTGAATCCTCGCGGTTAACACCCGAGCTTTTTCCCCGTGCAGCAGCGCGGGCCGGTTTGAGTGCGCGCATCATCAAGCGCCCACTGGAAAAAATCGCCGACATCACCTTACCAGTTGTCTTGCTGCTGAAAGACGGATTGGCCACCATTCTTCTGCAGAACGCCAAAAATGGGCATGTCCGTCTATTGAGCCCGGAGGCCGGTGCCGGCAATATCGAAATGCCGTTGGAGGAAATCCTGGCGCAATACACTGGTTTTGCCATTTTCGTTAAACCCACCTTCCATTTTGACAGCCGTTCGGATATCAGCTTCGTCCCACGCCCGATTAACTGGTTCTGGGATACCGTCAAACTGGCTTGGCCGATTTACGGCGAAGTACTGGCCGCATCGCTACTGGTCAATATTTTTGCCCTGGCCATCCCGCTGTTCACATTGAACGTTTACGACCGCGTTGTTCCCAACCATACGTTTGACACGTTGTGGGTACTGGCCATCGGGGTAATGACAGTGTATGTGTTCGACTTTATCATGCGTGGGCTGCGAGGCTACTTTATCGATATCGCCGGCAAGAAGATCGACATCATCCTGTCGGCGAACATTTTTGAGAAAATACAGGCCATCCGCATGGAAGCCCGCCCGGCATCCGTCGGCGCGATTGCCAGCAGTGTGCAAGAGTTCGAATCCTTTCGCGAATTCATTACCTCGGCAACGATCACCACATTGGTTGACCTGCCGTTCCTGGTGCTGTTCCTGTTGGTTATCTGGTGGCTTGGCGGTGCGGTGGTCATTCCTGTATTGGTGGCGATTCCATTGATTCTGCTGGTGTCTTTTCTGGTGCAACGATCACTGGCGGTTGTCATTGGCGAGACTTTCCGTACCTCATCGCAACGACAGGCGACATTGATTGAAACCCTGACCGGTCTCGAAACCATCAAGGCTATCGGCGCCGAGGGTCCCATGCAACGCCGCTGGGAGCAGCTAATCGGCCATCACGGCAAGCTTAGTCTACAGGCACGCATGCTCTCATTGTTGGCAGTAAATACGGCCACTTTTTTCCAGCAGGTGGCCACTGTCGGCGTAATTGTCGTCGGCGTTTACCTGATTTCAGAAAAAGCAATGACCATGGGCGCACTCGTTGCCTGTAGCCTGCTGGCGGGCCGAGCGCTGGCACCGCTATCCCAGATTGCCTCGCTGTTGACGCGCTTTCACCATGCGCGAGCCGCGCTTGACGGCATCAACCGCATGATGGCGCTTCCTGTCGAGCGCGAGCCCGACAAGAATTTCATCAACCGGCAGACCTTCAAGGGGGAAATCGAATTCAAAAATGTCAGTTTCAATTACCCTGGCCAGCAGGTTAGCGCCTTGCAGAATATTTCTTTCCACATTCAACCCGGGGAGCACCTCGGTATCATTGGTCGTATCGGCTCCGGCAAAACCACCATCGAAAAGCTCATCCTGGGACTGTACCAGCCCACGGAAGGTTCGGTGTGGGTCGATGGTATTGATATCCGCCAGATCGATCCTGCTGAACTACGTAAAAACATTGGCTATGTACCGGACGAGCCCCTGCTGTTCTTTGGTACGGTCAAGGACAACATCGTGCTCGGCGCGCCTTATGTGGACGATCTCGCCGTACTGCGTGCAGCGGATATCTCCTGCGCATCAGAGTTCATTAATCGTCACCCGCAGGGTTTCGACATGCCGATTGGCGAACGCGGCGTTGGCTTGTCGAGCGGGCAAAAACAAGCCGTGGCCATGGCGCGGGCATTACTGCTAGATCCACCGATACTGCTGCTTGACGACCCCAGCAACTCGCTTGATAACCGCAGCGAAGACAACCTCAAGAACAAGTTAGTGCAGCATACTAAGGGCAAGACCTTGATTCTGATCACGCACCGGGCTTCGATGCTAACGCTGGTGGATCGATTGCTGGTGGTCGATAACGGACGCGTCATCGCAAATGGGCCAAAAGAACAGGTTATGGAAGCCTTGGCAGGAGGAAAATTAAATGTCACAAAAGACTGATCCGAACATGAGCAAACTAGCCTTGAAAGTGGCGCAACTTACTGGGGCTAAGAGCAAAAAACCTG
>DATHXI010000083.1:0-10615 GCA_035459705.1 Methylotenera sp.
TAACCCAAAACCTAGAAACAGACATCTATTCCCTGTTGTACCTTTATTGGCTGGTGTACTGGCTAGCTTGATATTTGCTGCAATTCTGGCTTGGTATTTTTCCAAACCTATCAAACAATTGAGACAGGCTTTTGCAAGTGCGGCCAATGGAAGTTTGGATGTGCGTATCGGTAATGCGATGGGCAATCGACACGATGAGTTGGCGGATTTAGGTAGTGCATTTGACCTGATGGCAACGCGCTTAGGTGCTTTGATGCAGAGCCAGACGCGATTGTTACATCAAGTCTCTCACGAGTTACGGTCACCATTAGCTAGATTGCAAATTGCAGTGGGCTTGGCAAGGCAGCAACCTGAAAAATTAGAATCTTCACTCACACGTATAGAGCGTGAATCTGAGCGTATGGACAGCTTGGTCGGTGAGTTGTTGGAGCTATCACGTTTAGAGTCTGGTGTAATGAAGGTAGAGAAAGAGCCGATATATATTGATGAGTTGCTGACGACGGTCATTGAAGACGCACGTTTTGAAGGCATGGCAAAGAAAATCGCTATTCAATATGAGCAAGCTGGAGATGTAAGTGTATTGGGTCAGCAAGATTTGTTACATCGGGCGATTGATAACGTGGTGCGTAATGCGCTTAAATACAGTGAAGATGAATCGCAGGTCGTGATTAGCACGCTGTTAAAACAAGACAACATTATCATCAAGGTAACTGACCACGGCCCAGGCGTTGCTGAGAACGAACTTGAGACGATATTTCAACCGTTCTACAGAGGTAGTGAAAGCCATCATAAAGATGGTCATGGTGTTGGCTTGGCCATCGCCAAACAGATTATTGAGGCGCATGGCGGTAGTGTTATGGCCAAAAATCAGGTGGCGGGTGGTTTGAGTGTCGAGATTAGTTTGCCGCGTGTGTAACTGCAATTACGCATTAGCGCACTAGTCTCACTGGACCGCTGTCTCGGTATCTAACATTTTGTTTTCTAGTGTCTGATGAATCTGCTCCATTAAAAAGTCAGTAGATTCACGGCCTAGCTTAGATTCACGCATCGCCATATGCCAGCTAGAAATGCAGTTTCTCAAATCGAGCTCATTTTCAGTTTTTGCGATACGTTCTTTCATGCTGCGACCCATTAAGCCCAAATAGTCATCAGTCGCATCCATGAGTATCGCTTTTATGGCTGCCATCTTTGTAGGATTAATCGGTATTGATGCGGCTTGCGTGCTGAGGAAAGATCTACCGGAGACGTTAGCGCTTTGGCTAGCCTGCGTACTGTTTGCTAAAAGGATAAAGCCTTCAGACTCAAGCTTTTGGATGGTTTCAGTCAATAGTTCTTTTCTGAAGAACTTCTCCAGGTCATCAATGTTCCTGATGCCATTCACCAGTAACAATACTTGGCGTTCCCGCACATTGAGCGTGCGTTTGTTATTCATGAACTCACTGTAACCCAGCGTAGACTTTTCATACACCATAGTAGATTCCTTTAAGAAACTTTATGGGTATGCTACCGATCGATTATGACATTAAGATTTCAGTCATTGCAGTGTATGTTTGATGATGGTAGTGAATGATTTATCAAGCAACTATTTGCAGCGAACTCACTTCAGACTCGTCTTTATAGTCATGCGCAGCTAGCGGATGATGTGCTGCGAACTCTGGTTCAATGACCTGTGCCGCGGTAGGTAAGCCTGCCACAGCGCGTTGTATCGCTAATCTAGTGGCTTCATAATTCCAGTCTTGGATTTTGGTATTGTCTTCCGCATCCCAATGGATAAAGACACCGATGCAGATAAATACATCATCAGCTTCTGCTAATGGAATAGTACCTTCCTTGACAGAGTCAGTGACCGCTTTTGCAATGCCAGCTTGTGCAGCGCCAAACATCTGCATTGCTTGTTTGGCATTCTTAATATCTACTTTGTTGAACATGACGGTTGCTGGTTTCGTCATTAAATTGGGGGCGACTACTGCCAGCAGCGCATTATCCCCACGTTTTTGGTTGGTAAGTGTTAAACAAAAAGCAGTTTCGACGGCGCTGCCGCGAGGCCCCATGATCAAGTCCACATGTGCGACCTCATTGCCTTCACCCACCATTGCCTCACCTACTAATACTTTATTGATTTTTAGGGTTTCCATGACAGTTTACCTTTCAGCTTTCAAGTTCATTATGGCTTTGAATTGGTGTGAAATTCAGATTGATTAGCGACAAAATTACTTATCACTTGTGCAAATTTATGATTTTTCACAATATTTTTTAATATTGATTACTGTCCAGCAAGTACAACTTGGTTCCGACCACTATCTTTAGCGCGGTAAAGTGCCATATCAGCAGCTTTCATGAGCGAGATGGCGGTGTCCCCATCCTGTGGGTATTCTGCTACCCCCAGTGAAACAGTAACACCATTTAAATTATTACCCTGATAAACGAACGCATGTTTTTCAATCGTTGCACGCATAGATTCAGCCCGGGCGGCGGTAATCTCTTTTGTAGCACCTGGCATTACCATGACTAGCTCCTCACCGCCGTAACGGCAAGGGATGTCTCCCTCCCGTAATTTGTTACGGAGTAGCTCTGCAATCTCGGTCAGCACAAAGTCACCAGCATCATGGCCATGCGTGTCGTTATATTTTTTGAAGTGATCGATATCAATCATGATGACGCCAAGGTTCTGGTTGGAGCGTTTTCCATTAGATAATTCGCGAGCCAGGGTTTCTTCCAGATAACGTCGATTAAATAGCTTGGTTAATGGATCCCGCACAGACCGGCTGCGCAAGGCTTCCCGCAGTTTCAGGCTGACGAGTGCCATTGCCAGATTGTCTGCCGCCATAGCAATAAGGCGTGTACGTGATTCTTTTGATGTTCTTAGTTTACTTTTGTCGCTGACAATATTTTCTGAACCAAGCGTTACGGTGAGTACGCCTACCATCTCGCCCTGAGCAATGACGGGGGCACAAACATAGCCATCTTGGCTGCTACCATGAATGTGGTTGCATACAATAACATCATCCGCGCCATCAACTACGTGCACTTTACCTTGCCGCAAGCCCCAACAGTCGTCGGGTGAGATTACGGCTTGTGATATGCACTTGTCATCCCCCCATCTTGCTGCCGTTTCGACGATGGTATGGGTTTCATCAAACAGATACAACACACCCGAGTAGTCGGCGAAAATTTTCTTGGCGTAATGTTCAATAATAGGATGCGTTTCTTCAAGGGAGAGGCATACCTGCAAGTAGGAGTTTAGTTCATTGATATACTGCATCTCCATGTTGTGCTGGGTTAGTTCTAACTGGGAGAGGCGTAGCTGGTCTTCGTGATTTTTACGCTCTGTAACATCACTTGAAGACCCAATAAAGCCGGCAAACTTACCATCTTTGTTGAGGTAAGGTTCTCCTGTGTCAAGCACGTAGCGATACTGCCCATCTGCTCTACGTAATCGGTATTCCATCTGGAACGGCTCATGCTCAATGAATGCGTCACCGAAAGTCTTCATGCATGGTTCGAGGTCATCTGGATGCAGAGCCTTGACCCATGCATCGCTGGCCAAAGGGGTGTTGTCTGATATGCCGCTTATAAACTTCTTCCATTTTAAGTTGGTAAAAACCACCTTACCATCGGCATTCGTTAGCCATAACATGACTGGGGCATCTTCAGCAACAATGCGGAAATCAGTATCTTGGGATAGTATATTATTAAGGCTTGATACTTCGTCCTTGCTTATTTGTGCAATTTTATTCTTATCCATAACAACCCTTCAGAGCAAAGTTATTGAAACTTGATCACAGTAGTTATTCACAGAACGTGCGCGAGCTTTTCAATTATTATAATCGTTGGCTCTGTGTTACTTGTTTAATACAAACCGTTGCAGTTTGTGCACGAAAAATAAATTTTGTATGTCGGATTAAACGCTATATTTGACATCATAGCAAGTGACGTTATAAAGACATTGAATGATAGTGGTTTGTTAACCTAGATCGCTGCCGACTAGATAATACCAGCGGCCTTCAAGGCGTACAAACTGGCTCAGTTCGTGTAGCCGTTCTGCCTTACCGCCGACTTTATAACGTGCCACGAACTCTACTGTTGCAGTAGATTCGCTAATTATTTCAGTATGTTTTATTTGTAAACCGAGCCATTTCAGCGCTTGGTCTTCGGCTAAGTTGAGTGCTGCAGGGCGAGTGTCGGCGTGCCATGTCTGCAATAGATAATCTTCTAAAGCTAATACATAGGCTGTGTAGCGTGAACGCATAAGCGCTTCGGCGGTTGGTGCAATTGCACCAAGATGATAGGGTTCGCAGCAAGCATGGTAAGGCTTGCTGCTTTCGCATGGACAACAAGGATCAATGGCTTTTTTAGACAATTGATTTTCTAGTTTTTAATACAGTTATTAAGTAAGCTCACGCGTTTCTAAGAACTCAATATCCGGGTAACGCTCTTGTGCCATCTGTAAATTTACGCGGTTCGGTGCAAGATACACATATTCTTCATTGCCATCCAAGCCCACGTTAAAGCCGTATTTATCAGCAATTGCACGTAAGTCTGCATCCTTGCCACGCAGCCAGCGCGCGGTGTAGCAGTCGTAAGGTTCAAATACCATATCTACGCCGTATTCATGCTCCAGGCGATGGGCGACCACGTCGAATTGCAGCATACCGACTGCGCCTAAAATCAGATCATTTGATAACAGCGGACGGAATAATTGTGCTGCGCCTTCTTCTGCAAGCTGCTTTAAACCGATTTGCAGTTGCTTCATTTTCATCGGGTTTTTGATGCGTGCGCGGCGGAAATGTTCAGGTGCAAACGACGGGATGCCAGTGAATTTAAGCGCTTCACCTTCACTAAAAGTATCCCCCACTTTAATGGTACCGTGGTTGGGGATGCCAATAATATCGCCTGAATAGGCTTCATCCATGGTGGTGCGGTCTTGCGCCATAAATGTGATGGCATTGTTTACAGCCAGTTGTTTACCAGTCGATACCTGCTTAATTTTCATGCCACGCTCAAAACGCCCTGAGCAGACACGCAAGAAAGCAATGCGGTCGCGGTGTTTCGGATCCATATTCGCCTGAATCTTGAACACAAAACCTGAGAACTTAGCTTCGTCTGGTACTACAGGACGACTGGCGGTATTGCGAGCAAGTGGGGCAGGGGATAGGTCAACAACAGCATCCAATAAGGATTGCACGCCGAAATTATTGATAGCAGAACCAAAGAACACCGGTGTTTGTTTACCACTTAAATAACGCTTAGCATCAAAAGTATGCGACGCGCCTCGCACCAGTTCAATATCCACACGCAAATCATCGGCTACACGACCCAGCAGTTCATCTAAACGTGGGTTATCCAAACCTTGGATGGTTTCGGACGTTCCTTTTTCGGCACGCGGATCAAAGAATGAGATCGTGTCCGTATAAAGGTTATATACACCTCTAAAGCTTTTACCCATACCGATTGGCCAGGTCATTGGCGCACATTCCATACCGAGGGTAGTTTCAATCTCGTCTAGTAACTCGATTGGCGCACGGCTTTCACGATCCAGCTTGTTGATGAAGGTAATAATAGGGGTGTCACGCATGCGGCATACGTTCAGTAGCTTGATGGTTTGCGCTTCTACCCCGTTCACCGAGTCAATCACCATGACCGCAGAGTCAACAGCCGTCAATGTTCTGTAAGTATCTTCAGAGAAGTCATCATGGCCTGGTGTATCAAGCAGGTTTACCATGTGTTCGCGGTATGGAAACTGCATCACGGAGGAGGTAACAGAAATACCGCGTTGCTTCTCAAGTTCCATCCAGTCGGACGTTGCGTGGCGAGAAGCTTTACGACCGCGTACCTCGCCCGCTACTTGAATAGCACCACCGAACCACAGTAGTTTTTCAGTAAGTGTAGTTTTACCCGCATCAGGGTGAGAAATAATGGCAAAGGTACGGCGACGTTTGATTTCAGCCTGTAAAGGGCTAGTGGGCAGAGACATAGCGAGCTTGAATTAAGTAAAACGCTATTTTACCCGAAATAGGGGCTGACTCTAAATACTGATGTACGGACTAAAGCAGATAGACGCCTCAGTTTTATTTACCTCTCATCAAGAAAAACGCAACCAAGGCGAATATGACCAATATCAATAAACCTTCCATCATGTATTCCTTGTGGATATAACAGTAGTGTTTTATTAAAAATCAAACTTAATATTAGTTTAACTTCATTCGCTAGCGGCGTCTGGCAGTCTCATTCTTTTGCTCACGAGCTACCAATTTAGTCAGTGCCCCTAATTCTTTAGCCAGCAATAACAATACATCATCTAGTGTAACAATCCCCACCAATTCATCGTTATCACCAACGATTGGTAGCCTGCGCACACCCTTACTAGCCATTAATTGAATAGCTTCTAACACTCCAGTGCTGGCTTTCGCCACAGCTAGGTTGGTCACCATAATATCGCCTACGGTAATGACCCTGCAATCCAGCTCTGTGGCTACTAAATCAACAACTACATCACGGTCAGTGACTATACCGATAGGGACTTGTTTTCCTTGATGATCTTTGACCACAACCACATCGCCCACATGATGCCGACGCATGAGCGTGGCGGCCTCCAAGACAGTAGCACTAGGCTGTGCGGTGATGACTGCATGATTACAAATCGCACCAATCGTCATAGTATTTCCTTTGATCTCGATAAGCTTGGTTATGCCCTCTAAGAAGTTTTTTTCGTTTTTTTAGTCGTTTGCGTATCGCTAATCAGTAATACAGGTACGGGACTTGTGCGCAGCACCGTTTCGGCATCGCTACCCATTACCAAGCGTTCAATCCCACGCAGTCCATGTGTTCCCATCACAATTAAGTCTGCAGACCATTCATCTGCCTGGTTCACAATAAGTTCAGAGACATGACCTCCGATTGTTGCAACAGTCTTCGAATCCGCTTTCACACCTGATTTATGAGCCGCCTCCATTGCCTCTTGTAAGATTTTTTTGCCATGATTTTGCAAAACGTTAGTGTCATAGAACACACTCAATTCACCCGTTAAATCTAGAATTGGGATGTAAGTATCAATGACATGTAGAAAAAACAACTGGGCCTTTTGGTCTTTTGCAAGATTAATAGCTTCAGTCATGCCGCGGCTGGAGGTCGGGCTTCCATCAATTGGGCAAAGAATTCGTTTGTACATAACAATGTTCTCCCGAACAGCTCTTTACTGGGCGCTGCAATGTTCTAGGGTGCTGCAATATTTGCGAAGACCACAGGGTTTTTTCGCACGGTCGGTGCAATCTCATCATTCGGATATCCTACGATAATCGGTACGATTACCGAGAATTCATTCGGAATATGTAGATGCACTTTCACTTCTGATGTATTTAAAGCTGACAGAGCGCTACTAATAATGCAGGTGCCCAGCCCCATGGCACATGCTGCCAGTATTAGATTTTCTGCCGCTAACCAACAGTCTGCCGAGACAAAAGGTGTTGTTGTATTGCCACAAATGAGGATGAGCGTATTTGCGTCATAAAAGATATTGAAATCGGGGTTATCAAATACATCCAGCGTGTCATCTGTAAGGATTGCATTACTCTGTCTAGCCTCCGCAATAAATATCGGCTTGGCTCGATCTGACAGGTCATGTAACACTTCTCTATCCTGAATGATGACGAAAGCCCAAGGCTCCTGGTGAATGGCAGTAGGGGCTCGTACCGCCGCTTCCAGCAAAGCACTTACAGTGTCTTTATCTACCATTTTCGCTAGATAGCTACGTACGGAACGCCTTGCAAGTATCGTTTCGAAAATGGACATTTCTACTTTTGGCAATTGCACAATTACTCCTCATATCTTGCTTCATCATGCTGCTAATAAATACAGTATCAAGAATGCAACAGGGGGGTAATCCGCGTGAACACGTATAGCAATAAGCGAGTATTAGGGTGAGAGGGTTTTGATGTTGCAAGCGTTAGCCACTTAAGCCGCCTTCATGTGCGATACGTGCAAGGTCGAGTAGATTGATGGCGCCAGTTTTATGCATGATCTTGGATTTGTGAATCTCTACTGTGCGATGGCTAATGCCCAAGCGACGTGCGATTTCTTTGTTAGGATGGCCTTGAATCGCCAGCATGACGACATCGCGCTCGCGGCCTGTCAGCTCAGCCAAACGCACTTGGGCATCATGGTGATTAGTATTTGCGGTCAGTATTTTTTCACACTCTCGAATCGCCGACCGTACCGAAGCCAAGAGTTTTTCACGCGTTACGGGCTTGGTTAAAAAATCTACTGCGCCAGCCTTCATTGCCCTCACACTCATGGGAATATCGCCATGTCCGGTTAGAAAAACCACAGGCAGTAAGATATTGCGTTTAGTAAGTTCTTCTTGCAGTTGCATACCATTCATTTTTGGCATGCGGATGTCGATAATGACACAACCGAATAACTCAGGCTGGCAAATGTCGAGAAAGCTCTCTGCGTCCATAAAGCTCATGACGGTGATGTCTTCCTGTTCAATCATAAGTGTCAATGAGTCCCGTATTGCCGGGTCATCATCAACGATAAATACGATAGCGTCAGAAAGTTTCATTGGGCAAATGGTAAAGTAAAATGGAAGGTCGCACCAGGTTGGCTAGTCTGTTCAATCCAGAGCTGTCCGCCATTGGCTTCGGTGAGTGCTCGGCTAATGGCAAGCCCCATCCCGATACCCTTAGGTTTGGTTGTAAAAAAGGGATCAAAAATACGTTTGGCAATCTCGGGGTCAAGGCCTGGCCCGTTATCTTGCACTGTGACATGCGCCATGTTCAGGTCTGTATTAGCACGTACTTTGATGTTGATAGCAGAAACCGGTACGCCAGCCCCACGCATCGCTTCAACCCCATTTCTAAGCAGGTTTACCAATACCTTTTGCACTTGAATGTGGTTACCTATCACCACTGGCATATTTTCTTGTAATTGCAGTACAGGGTGGAATCCGCCATAACCATTGCTACGCGTGATATCTAAAGCTTCTTTGATGATGTCACTCAGATCCAGTTTTTCTGAGACCAACTCACCTTTTTGTAAAAATGCCAGTAGCTCATGCAAACTGTGCCCCGCACGTTGCGCCTGCTCTACACATCCTTCCAGCGCGCGCGTGAGTTTTGCAGTATCAATGGTATTGTTTTTCAATGCATGTAATGCGACTTCGCTATAGGCAGAAATTGCACCTAATGGTTGATTGAGCTCGTGGGCGATTGCCGAGGCGGTACGTGCAGCTACTTGTTGCGTAAACAAAGATTCTGTTTCGGCACGTTGCTCATATAGTTTTTTTTCGAGTATTTTTTGCTCGGTCACATCTCTTGCCACACCTATCAGTCTGGTTGCTTGGTCATCATCAAAATGCATGCGGCCAACGGTAGCGAGCCAACGTTCAACGCCATCTTTAGCATTGATGACACGGTATTCTGCATAGTATTCACCATTGCCTGCTGGGTCGATGGCACGGTCAACTGCAGCCTGCCTTGCGGCGCGGTCATCGGGGTGGATTGCTGACAAGAACTTTTCGTAAGTCACTGATTTATCAGAACCGGTGCCCCATAACTCGCGCATACGCTCATCCCAGTGGATGATGTTGTGTTTGGTGTCAAACTCAAATACACCTAGTTTGGCTGCTTCTTTGGCTAAGCGCAGGCGCTCTTCACTGATTCTCAATGCCTCCTCAGCTTGATGGCGGCGATCAGCAGCATGCAAGGTTAAGAGGCTGTAGAGTTGCCCTTGTGTTTTTATTGGGCTTAGGCTGATATCAACGGCAATCTTCTTGCCATCACTTCGTAAGGCAACTAATGCTTTACCTTCATTTACTGGGTATTTTTTAGGTTTTTTGTAAAAGGCACCTCGGTAATAACGGTGGTGATTACGATATTGCGGTGGCAACAGCGTGTATATTGCAAGACCGCATAATGCCTCTTCAGTGTAAGCAAGTAGCTGTTGTGAGGATGCGTTGGCATGAGTGACATGGCCACTATCGTCAATGAGCAGCATGGCATCTATTGCGGCATCAAATAGTGTCTGAAAACCCAAACCTGTGATGGAATTGATCAACAAGTATCCTTATTGAGTAGAACGGATGCACTTAAGTTTTCAGTCTACGATAAATGATTGCCTTATGTCTATTCATCTCCACGCATATAAGGGTTAACCCTTACGTGCTTGCACTAATTTACGCTGCTCGTTCCATCTATTATATTGGTCGACCCGATGGTGCGCTCTCAATAATTAACGCGAATATAGCTTACACCAAATATTTTATTACTTAATTTTAGAGGAGTCATAATGGAACTTTCAAAGAGGACTCAGCCTGAAACGACTAGGCAACATTTCGATAATGCTGTGCAAGCAACAGCCGCTGATAGAATAACAAACCACACAGATACCGTGAATGATTTAGCTGTATTGACACTTGATGAAAACGGCATGATCAGAGAGTGCAATAAAGCCGGTGCTGATTTATTGGGTTGCACACCTAATAAAGTGAGGTGGCTGAACATCTCCACATTTTTGCCACGACTGGGAGAAGTAGCGTTATTGCAGGGTGAAAGAGTTAACCCGTATTTACGTTTTTTATCACGCGTAGGTCACCAGTTTGAGTTGATCGGCATGAGTG
>DATHXI010000084.1:0-8574 GCA_035459705.1 Methylotenera sp.
CTAACTTCATTGCAACAATATCATAAATCCATTTCTGTATCGCGATAATGCCCGCTTCTACAGAGCTCGCAATCAAGACCGGAGCGGCAAGGTGGGGTTCTAGTTTGCTGCCTAATGCCAGCAATCGCCACGTTTCTTTAAGTTGTTCAAATTGTAATTGCTCATTGAACACTTTGATAGGCGAGCCATCGAGGTAAGCTAGTTGCTGTTGTGAGTTTTTTATCCCCTGCTCCTCTAGCCAAGACAGTGCTTGAGTTTCAGTGGGTACTGGCATATTTATTTTTTGGCAGCGACTGATAATTGTAGGCAATAAACGCTGTAATTGATGCGCTACCAGTATAAATACAACCCCTTCTGCGGGCTCTTCCAGCATTTTGAGCAGCGCGTTGGCAGAAGCAATATTTAACGCTTCTGCAGGGTGAATCAGCACGATGCGTAATCCGCCACTGCGATGACTTGTTAAACCTAAAAAATCACTTAACTCGCGAATCTGTGTGACGGATATCTGTGTTTTCTTTTTTGTTTTTTTTGTAGTGACTGCATCGTCATCCGGCTCTGCTTCTTGCTCTGGGCTAAGTAGGCGAAAATCAGGATGACTAGCTTCATTAAACCAACTGCAGCTTGAACAGCTACCGCACGCATGGCTGTCTGCATCTTTGTTGGTGCATAAAAGTGCTTGGCTAAAGCTTTGGGCAAAATCATATTTACCGATGCCGGCACGGCCATGCAAAAGAATCGCGTGCGGCAACCGTTGATGATCTTGGTTGAGTTGCTGCCAAACCTTGGTTTGCCATGAGTAAGTCTGCCACGAATATATTTTATTGAAATTGCTCATAAAATCATATTGTTGCAATAATTTCTTTAATTGATTTATTAACTGACTCTAGTGGTCTGTTGGCATCAATGACTCTAAATCTAGCAGGGTTTTGTTTGGCACGTAGCAAATATGCCTCACGAATACGCGCAAAGAAATCGGCTGTTTCTCGCTCAAATTTATCTGGTGCACGGGCTGAAGCAAGCCTTTGCATACTCACCTCTACAGGCACGTCAAATAACAGCGTGATGTCAGGTTGTAAATCTGCTTGAACCCATTGCTCAAGCAATTGAATTTTAGTGGCTTCTACGCCTTTTGCACCGCACTGGTAAGCGTATGTAGCATCAGTGAATCGATCTGACAGCACATAAGCACCACGAGCCAGCGCTGGTGCTATGACGGTGGCAATATGTTCACGGCGCGCAGCAAACATCAAAAGAGTCTCGGTTTCTGCGTGCATAGGCTCATGTAGCAGAAGTTCGCGTAAACGTTCGCCCAGCATAGTCCCGCCTGGTTCGCGAGTTGACACGACCTCATACCCTCTCGCTTGCAGTGCTTCTATAATGCTAGGAATGTGTGTGCTCTTACCCGCACCATCCATGCCTTCTAATGTAATAAACTTAGCTGTCATAAATAATGGGCTGTCATGGTGTTATTTATTGTTTCTTAATTGATATTGAATGACTGCACGGTTATGCGCATTCAAATTAGGGGAAAATATGTGGCTACCGTCACCTTTGCCCACAAAATAAAGTGCTTTTGTTTTTGCCGGATGTAAAGCCGCTTCTATTGCTGCAATGCCTGGCATCGCTATTGGGCTTGGCGGCAGGCCATCTCGCGTGTATGTATTGTAAGGGGTATCAGCGAGCAAGTCTTTTTTACGGATATTGCCATTAAACTGAATCCCCATACCATAAATGACCGTAGGGTCTGTTTGCAGTCTCATGCCAATACGTAAACGATTGATAAACACACCCGCGATCATCGGCCGCTCACTTGCTTTACCAGTTTCTTTTTCAATAATAGACGCCATAATTAGAGCCTGATAGCTGTTTTTATAAGGTAAATCGGCCTCTCTGCCCTGCCATGCTTTGGCAAGTTTATTCTGCATGGCATCGTAACTGCGTTGCAACAGTACCATGTCAGTAGTGCCTCGATTGAAGTAATAAGTGTCAGGGAAAAATAAGCCGTCTGCAACCTGATAGTGAGAGCCGAGTCGTCTTAGAATCTCTGCATCCGATAAAGGCGTGATTGTTTGCATAACAGCATCGTTATTTGCCAGTCTTGCTCGCATTTCTGCAAAGGTGCGCCCCTCTATAAAAGTGACACTCCCTTGTGTTGTTCGACCATGATTAAGTGAAAGCAATAAATGATAAGGGTTGATGTTTTTGTTAAGGGTATAGCTACCGGCTTGTAGGTACGACTCTTTATTTAGCAGCTTGGCAAGGATAATAAAACGCCATGGCTCCTTCAAGACGCCCTGCTGGACTAGTTGATTGGCAATGCTTCTCAAGCTGCTGTTCGGTTGAATGAGGATTTCTTGGCTACTAGGCTGAAGTTTGAGAGGCATCACTGCGTAATATGCGAACCAAACAATCAGTAATGCCAGTCCGATGCTACTTAACAACAACCATCTTTTAACGCGTTTAATCATGAGCGAGTAAGTTTCTAATGTTCGTAGCTAAATTTTGTGGTGCCCATGTTGTATTGTTGATTCTAGTGGCCTGGAATGCACCATATAAACTGTTACAGATAATGACTTCATCCGCCTGTAATAAACGAGCTAGCGGTAATTTTTCTACTTTTGTAGTCAAATCCAGCAATTTGGCATGGCTGATAATTTGCTGCCTAGTAATGCCTGCAACGCCGCACTGGCTTAAATCTGGCGTAATCAAGGTGTTTTCAAAGCGTGCAAAGATATTACTCATGGTACATTCAATCACATTGTCTTGCTGATCTAACAATAGGCCGTCAAATATCGCCTCATCTTGCCATTCCATACGGGCGATGACATTTTCTAGGCGATTCAAATGCTTGATACCCGCCAGCTTGGGTTGTGGTGTTAATCGGGCTTCACATATATGCAGATACACGCCTTCTAAGTAATTGGTATCGGCATAATTAGGCACAGCGGACTTGGTGACTACACGCATGGGCATAGTGACCGTTGGAGGTGCGTAACCACGTTCACCCTCGCCTCTGGTGATGATGATTTTAGCCACGGCAATTTCATCCGGCGTGAATAATTGCACGAAGTCACTCATTAGCAGCTCGGCACTTGGGCACACGATACCAATGCCCGCACAATCAGCTACTAGCTTTTGATAATGTTGTGGCCAGTGCTCCGGTAAACCACGCACTATTTTTAAGGTTCGAAAAACTCCGTCA
Source organism: Methylotenera sp. (assembly GCA_035459705.1). Lineage (GTDB taxonomy): Bacteria > Pseudomonadota > Gammaproteobacteria > Burkholderiales > Methylophilaceae > Methylotenera. The sequence goes on from DATHXI010000084.1 coordinate 3,203, forward strand.
CCATAAGCAAACCCGCGATCAAATGGTGAAATGGTTTGATTTAAACTGCCGTTAACGAGATAAGTATGAGTGTGCGCCATGAGCCGTAATTAAACCATAGCCCGACTTAATACACTATAAGTTGCACACATAAAAAAAGCCTGCCACAGTTGAATGTGCAGGCTTTTTGAGCTGAGTAGCTAGCTTATACTTTTTTGAATACTAGATTTTCTTAAATACCAGGCTACCGTTAGTACCACCAAAGCCAAAGTTGTTTTTTAAGGCATATTCAATTTTCATGTCACGTGCTGTATTAGCACAGTAATCCAGGTCACATTCAGGATCTTGATTGAATATGTTAATGGTCGGTGGTGACATTTGATTGTAGATGGAAAGCACGGTAAAGACTGATTCTAAGCCGCCTGCGCCACCTAGTAAGTGTCCGGTCATTGATTTTGTGGAATTCACAACCAACTTTTTGGCATGGTCACCAAACGCCGCTTTAATCGCATTGGTTTCGTTTGCATCACCAAGTGGTGTAGAAGTACCGTGCGCATTGATGAATTGTACTGCATCCGGATTCACACCCGCATTTTGCATGGCGTTACGCATAGAGCGGCGTGGGCCGTCCATATTTGGTGCGGTCATATGGTATGCATCGGCACTCATGCCGTAGCCGCTTAATTCAGCATAGATTTTGGCGCCACGTTTTTTAGCATGTTCGTATTCTTCTAACACCATGACACCAGCGCCTTCGCCAATCACAAAACCATCGCGGTCTTTGTCCCAAGGACGGCTAGCCGTCGCTGGATCGTCGTTACGTGTAGAAAGTGCGCGTGCTGCAGCAAAACCACCTACGCTTAAACGTGTGATAGCAGCCTCTGCACCGCCCGCGATCATGACGTCAGCATCACCATATTCAATCATGCGTGATGCATCGCCAATCGAATGCGTGCCAGTGGTACAGGCCGTTACAATCGCAACGTTAGGGCCTTTGAAACCAAACATGATTGAAAGATTGCCCGAAATCATGTTGATAATGGTGCCGGGAATAAAGAATGGTGAGATTTTACGAGGCCCAGACTCTTGATAAAGAATGTCTGTATCTTCAATATATTGCATGCCACCAATGCCAGAGCCGATAGAAACGCCAATACGCTCAGCATTCTCTTCTGTAGCAATAATCCCCGAGTCTTTTACCGCTTCAATCGCTGCCGCCAAGCCATATTGGATAAAAGTATCCATACGTCTAGCGTCTTTTGCAGTGAGGTAGTCTTCGACATTAAAGTCTTTGACCTCACCTGCAATAGTGGAGGCGAAGGCACTAGTGTCAAATTTAGTAATTTGAGTGATGCCGGATTTACCCGCGATTAAGTTATCCCATGCAGTTTTTACACCAATACCAACAGGTGAAACCACACCAAGACCAGTAACTACAACTCTACGTTTGGACATAATTGTCTCTTAGAAGTGATTAAGAAACGAATAGTGAAAGCAGTAAGTTTCTTATCTAAGAAACTTACTGCCCACAATTGAATTAATTTTTTGAATTACTTGAGGTTAGTATTGATGTAATCAATAGCTAATTGGACAGTAGTGATTTTTTCTGCTTCTTCATCTGGGATTTCGCAGTCAAATTCTTCTTCTAGTGCCATTACTAATTCAACAGTGTCGAGTGAATCAGCACCTAAATCATCAACAAATGATGATGCATTTTTAACGTCAGCTTCATTTGCACCTAATTGTTCAGCAACAATTTTTTTAACGCGTTGTTCGATGTCAGACATCTAATTACCCCTTTTATTTAAAAATAGCTTAGCTCACTAAGTTTTAGTTTGGCTAAGCCGACATTCTACCAAAACTCAAGAAGAATACAAAAATACTTAAAGCATACTAAAACATTTACATCTAAATTACTTCTGGAATCTCTACACCATCAACATGCCACCATTTACATGGATAGTTTCACCTGTAATATATGCTGCATTTGGTGAAGCCAGAAATGCAACTGTCGCTGCAATCTCTTTGACAGAGCCTAAACGGCCTGCTGGTATGCGTTCAAGTGTTTTAGCTTTGATTGCTTCCGGCAATTCGGCGGTCATGTCCGTATCAATGAAGCCTGGAGCGATACAGTTCACGGTAATACCACGGCTACCAACCTCTGCAGCCAATGATTTAGTGAAACCTGTCATGCCAGCTTTAGCGGCAGCATAGTTGGCTTGTCCCGCATTACCCATATGGCCAACTATTGAAGAGATGCTAATGATGCGGCCTGTGCGTGCCTTCATCATTGGACGAAGCACAGCTTGGCTCATGCGGAACACAGAAGTCAGGTTGGTGCTAATGACATCATCCCAATCTTCATTCTTCATGCGCATCAATAAAGTATCGCGGGTAATGCCGGCATTGTTCACCAATAAGCTCACATCGCCATATTTCTCGCTAATGGCTTTTAAAATCGCTTCTACTTGGGCGGCATCATTCACATTTAAGTTCATGCCCTCGCCTTTGATATTTGCAGCTGCCAATGCTTGGCTGATTGAAGTCGCGCCGTTGTCTGATGTAGCAGTGCCAATCACGATTGCACCTTGTTGACCAAGCTCTAACGCAATTGCCGCACCAATACCACGACTTGCACCTGTAATTAAAGCAATTTGTCCAGTTAACATAATAAACCTTTGAATATATTGTATTTAATTTTTATATTAAAATGAGTTTTGCAGCTCTTGTACTGCATCATTGTTAGTCAATGCAACACATGGTAGTTCTGCTACGATGCGTTTTGTTAGACCAGCAAGCACTTTGCCCGGACCACATTCTGCAGCTTGCATGATGCCTTGTGCATGAATCGCTTGCACAGTTTCAACCCAACGTACCGGGCTATAGAGTTGGCGTACAAGTGCATCTTTGATTTTTTCACCGTCATTGTAAGCCGCAACGTCTGCATTGTGAATCACAGGAATTTGCGGTGTATTGACCGTTACACTCTTTAGATATTCTGCTAATTTCTCAGCAGCAGGTTTCATCAAAGCGCAGTGTGATGGCACGCTGACTGGTAATGGCAATGCGCGTTTAGCGCCTTTTGCCTTGGCAAGCTCCATGCCACGCTCTACTGCAGCTTTATTGCCGGCAATGACTACTTGGCCAGGCGAGTTCAGATTAACGGCTTCTAGCACTTCATTTTGCGCTGCTTCGGCACATACGGCACGCACCACATCATCCTCAAGCCCTAGTATTGCAGCCATGGCACCAACACCGGCTGGTACAGCACTTTGCATCACTTCAGCACGATAACGCACCAATGGCAAGGCATCGGCATAGCTTATGGCACCTGAAGCAACTAGCGCAGTGTATTCACCCAAGCTGTGTCCCGCTAAAATACTTGGTAATTTGTTTGATGTTGCTTGCCATGCACGCCAGGTAGCAACACCGGCAATCAACATAATTGGTTGTGTGTTAGTGGTTTCATTGATGGATTCATTAGGCTCTGTTGCCATTGCCCAAAAATCTACCCCTAAAATATCTGAGGCTTCTGTAAAGGTGTCACGAATGATTTTAGATTCGCCAAAGCCAGTCATCATGCCGACTGATTGCGAACCTTGGCCAGGAAATAGAAATGCGAATTTGTTCATAGTTTTAGTATTTAAGTTACAAGCTTTGAATAATAAGCTTTTTAGTATTTGATTAAAGCTGAGCCCCAGGTAAAGCCGCCGCCAAACGCTTCCATCAGAATAATTTCACCGCGTTTGATGCGACCATCACGTACCGCAACATCCAAAGCCAACGGGATGGAAGCTGCAGAAGTATTGCCATGTTTATCTACAGTGACCACAACACGATCCATACTCATGTCGAGTTTTTTGGCAGTCGCTTGCAAGATACGAATATTAGCCTGATGCGGTACTAACCAATCGATATCGGATTTTTGCATACCATTAGCAGTTAAGGATTCATCAACAATGGCATCCAGCGTATTGACAGCCATTTTGAATACGGCGTTACCTTCCATGATGATGGTGTCGCGACTATTTGGCTCGGCTTTGCGCGGCACATGTAGCATCTTCACGTATTGACCATCTGCGTGCAGATGTGTAGAAATGATGCCCTGCTCTTCGCTGGCTTGCAGAATCACCGCACCTGCACCGTCACCCAACAAAATGCAGTTGCCGCGATCAGTCCAATCGGTAATGCGGGAAAAAGTCTCAGCGCCAATCACTAGCGCACATTTAGCACTGCCAGATTTAATGAATTTATCCGCGGTTGCTAGCGCATAAACAAAGCCGCTACACACTGCTTGAATATCAAAAGCTGGGCAGCCTGCAATGCCTAATTTTTGCTGCAAGATACATGCTGTACTAGGGAATATTTTATCTGGTGTGGTGGTAGCAACGATAATCAAGTCGATATCACTAGCTTGAATGCCCGCAGATTCAATCGCGTTGCGAGCAGCATGCATGGCTAAATCACTAGTAAACTCATCATCTGCAACAATATGGCGCTCACGAATACCTGTGCGAGTAAAAATCCACTCATCAGTCGTATCAACCATATGCTCTAAATCGGCATTAGTGAGTATTTTTTTGGGAAGGTAACTGCCCGTCCCTGCAATACGAGAATAAATCATTCGTTGTCCGTGTTAGTCGCAACTACTGGGTGATGCGATTGTATATGTTCTATTTCTAATTGCTCAGTGATGCGTCTTAATACGCCGTTCCGAGATTCTTCTACAGCGGTATGAATCGCATGTAAAAAGGAAAAACTATCTGCGCCGCCGTGACTTTTCACTACGATACCACGCAAACCCAAAAAGCTTGCGCCATTGTAGCGACGTGGATCCAAACGTTTTTTGAATGCTTTCAACACTGGCATGCAAGCAATAGCCATCAACTTGGTGAGCCAGTTGCGTTTGAATTCCTGTGTAAGGAAGCGCCCCATCATTTGCGCTAAGCCTTCAGATGTTTTAAGCGCAACATTACCCACAAAGCCATCGCATACAACAACATCGGTTGTACCTTTAAAAATATCATTGCCTTCTACGTTACCGTAAAAGTTCAAGTGGCTAGCGCGCAGCAATTCACCTGCCTGTTTGACCACTTCATTGCCTTTAATATCTTCCGTGCCGATATTAAGTAGACCAACAGTTGGGTTCTCAATGTGCTCAACGCAAGACACCAGCATGCTACCCATAACGGCAAACTGCAATAGTTGCTCAGCAGTACAGTCTGCATTTGCCCCCAAATCCAGAATATAGGTCATGCCTTTTTGGCTAGGAAACACGCCTGCAATCGCAGGCCTGTCGATACCAGGTAATGTTTTGAGTACGAAACGTGCAGTCGCCATCAGGGCACCAGTATTGCCTGCGCTGACACATGCGTTGGCCTCACCGCTCTTAA
>DATHXI010000085.1:0-3159 GCA_035459705.1 Methylotenera sp.
GCTGACCAATCCCATGGCTCTTTACCAACTTCAGCAGCCATTTCATTGATGATATTAATGACAGCCTGCATTTGTTCATGGCCATACACAACAGAGCCCAGCATGACATCTTCCGGCAATTCTTTAGCTTCAGATTCAACCATCATGACAGCAGTATCAGTCGCTGCAATGACCAAATCAAGCTCTGACTCTTTCATTTGGCTGGCGGTTGGGTTCAAGACATACTCACCATTCAGGTATCCAACACGTGCGGCGCCTAGCGGGCCATAGAAAGGAATACCGGAGATTGCCAGGGCAGCAGATGCACCGATAATGGCTGGGATGTCAGAATCAATTTCGCTGTCAGAAGACAATACTGTCGCAACGATTTGCACTTCGTTATAGAAAGCTTCTGGGAATAACGGGCGTAATGGACGATCAATCAAGCGGGAAGTCAGGATTTCTTTTTCTGAAGGGCGGCCTTCACGTTTGAAAAAGCCGCCTGGAATCTTACCTGCAGCATACGTTTTCTCTTGATAATCGACTGTCAACGGGAAAAAGTCCTGGCCCGCTTTAACATCATGTCTTGCAGTAACGGCGACCAAAACAACGGTATCGCCATAGCTAACTAACACCGCGCCAGCTGCCTGACGGGCAATTTCACCAGTCTCAAGCGTTAACGTGTGGGCACCATACTGAATACTTTTTTTAACTTTGTTAAACATTTTTTGTCCTTTTACTCTTTAATGCCGGCTATTTACTGCACTAATAACAGGCGACTCTATGATTACTAACTTTAATACTACTTTTTACTACCAATAAAAAAGCCGAGAAGCACCGCGCCAACTTTTAATTTGCGCAATGCTTTCGGCTTTTATTAATTCACAAAAATTGTGTGTCGCTTTTGTAAATATATTATTTACGCAGACTTAAGCGCTCAATCAATACCAGGTAACGACTTTGGTCTTTACGCTTCAAATAATCCAACAAACGACGACGTTGACTGACTAATGCAAGCAAACCACGACGTGAGTGATTGTCTTTTTTATTGGTTTTAAAGTGCTCAGTCAAATAGGTGATACGGCTTGTTAACAGGGCCACTTGTACTTCCGGGCTGCCTGTATCGTTTGGTGCGCGCTGATAATCAGCTAAGATTTTTGCGGTGTCATGGTTGGTAGTTGCCATCTTTTTTTCCTTAGTTAGCGACAATGCATAAGTAGGTGGATCCCACTAGTGCATTCTTTTACGTCAACGCAATAGTTTAATGCATAACCCTGTGTTTTATCAAGCAGATTTTCAATATATGCTAGTTGATTTGATCTAATTTCATTGGAATTACCAACATAACTAGTCAGCAACTTGAGGCGAATTTTTAATTAAGCGTTTAGGGGCTATTTTTCCGTCATCCTGCAAAAAACCCAAACCCAAGAAATGATCATGCTCGTCATAAAGCCGCAGCTCACTGTCTGGTATTTTGCCTGCCATCCAGATCGCTTGCCCTTGCATGATGTAATAAGCAGCATCAGCCTTTAACAGGATTTTGGGCAGGCTGGCAATGGCTGAGTCGACTGGCAATAATCGCTCGTCGCGCAATTCTGCAGAAATCTCCTCTAACGCATCCAGGGTAATAGCGTCCTGTAATTGATAGCCAGCTGTTTCTGTGCGGCGTAGCCCAACTAAATGCGCACCACAGCCAAGGTTGGCACCTATATCTTCAGCCAGGGTTCGAATATAAGTACCCTTGCTACAGATCACGGTGACGGTTGCGACATCCCCAGCAAAGTCATTGACTACAATGCTACGAATGCTAATCAAGCGGGCCTGGCGCTCAATATCCACGCCCTCTCTGGCGTACTCATACAATGCCTTACCTTGGTGTTTCAAGGCAGAATACATGGGCGGCATTTGGCTGATTTCACCAATAAAGCGCTGGCATGCGACCTCAAACTGCTGAGGCGTCACGTCTACAGGTGCAGTGGTAAGGGTTGCACCCTCTGAGTCGCCGGTGGTGGTAGTTGACCCAAGCTTGATAGTAGCCAGATAGGTTTTATCGGCATCGGTGACATATTGTGCAAATTTGGTGGCTTCACCCAGGCATATCGGCAACAGGCCTGTTGCTAGCGGGTCTAGCGTCCCGGTGTGGCCAGCTTTGGCCGCTTGAAACAGCCACTTCACTTTTTGTAATGCCTGGTTAGACGAATAGCCGAGGGGCTTATCTAGCAATAGCACGCCGCTGATATTGCGCTTGGCTCTTTTGAATTGGGCCATGAGATTTGGCTGAAACTAGTCTTTTGAATTATTTGTGGATGGATTATCTGCGGGAGGACTATCGGCAAGTACGTCATCAATCAGGCGCGATATTTTCATGCCGTTATCAATCGAGGTATCGTAAACAAAATGGAGTTGCGGCACAGTACGCAGCAGCATGCGCTTTGCAAGTTGGCTACGCAAAAAACCGGCTGATTTTTCCAGACCTTTTTGCAGTTCATCCGTACCTGCTTTTGCACTGTAATAAATCTTGGCGTGAGCCATGTCACCAGTCACAACAACTTCTGTGATGGTGACCATGCCCACGCGCGGATCTTTTACTTCAAACTGCAGCAGGTCAGCGAGTTCGCGCTGCATTTGCTCTGCAACGCGGTCGCTACGTGAAAAGTCTTTTGCCATTAGAGCGTTCTAGCCACTTCAACAACTTCAAACACTTCAAGCAAATCACCCACTTCAATGTCGTTGAAATTCTTCAGTGACAAACCACATTCGAAGTTGGATTTCACTTCCTTCACGTCATCCTTGAAGCGTTTCAGTGAATCGAGTTCACCAGTATGGATCACAACATCGCCACGCAATACACGTATCTTGGAAGTGCGCTTGATTACGCCGTCCTGCACGTAGCAACCAGCAACTGCGCCCACTTTCGAGATACGGAATACTTCACGTATTTCCACCATACCGATAGCATTTTCTTTCTTCTCTGGTGACAACATGCCACCCAGAGCTGCCTTAACTTCATCGACCGCCTCGTAAATGATGTTGTAATAACGCACATCTACGCCAGCACTCTCAGTAAGCTTGCGTGCGCCTGCATCGGCACGCACATTGAAACCAATGACCACTGCCTTGGAGGCCACGGCCAGATTTACATCGGATTCACTGATTGCACCAACGCCAGTGTGAATAATG
>DATHXI010000086.1:0-2503 GCA_035459705.1 Methylotenera sp.
GTGAATGTACAACGCGTCGAGATTGCTGCGCTTTCAATGGGTAATCCGCATGCGGTTCAAATTGTCGAGGATGTAGAAACTGCTCCGGTAGTAGCATTGGGCAGCCAAATTGAATTGCACCCCCGCTTTCCTGAGCGCGTCAATGCCGGGTTTATGCAAGTCACAGATGCACATCACATCAAATTACGCGTATTTGAACGTGGTAGTGGAGAAACACTGGCATGTGGTACTGGCGCTTGTGCTGCGGTAGTCGCAGGTATTCAGCAAGGCCGCTTACAATCACCTGTTAACGTATCTGCGCGTGGTGGCGAACTGCATATTGCGTGGCAAGGCGGTACTAGCCCAGTGATGATGACCGGTCCGGCTGTGACAGTATTTACAGGTACATTAACCCTACCCTAAGTTATTGATGAACTATTAAGCGATAGATTAACTACAAGGATCACCATGCAAGAAAATAACGCTCAACACCATGTAACCTCTGCTGAACAAGTCAGTGACTTTTTGCGTAGAAATCCACATTTCTTTGAGAAGAATGCGAGCTTGCTGACTGAAATCTACTTGCCTAGCCCTCATGGTAGTGGCGCAATTTCACTTGCCGAGCGCCAGCAACTGGCACAACGCGATAAGATTCGCGTACTTGAAGTGAAACTAGCAGAGTTGATTGAGTTCGCTGAAGAAAACGATGCCACAAGTGAAAAAGTACATAACTTAGGCGTCAAATTAGTAGCGCATCAAAACTTTAATCAGCTGCAACAAGTGATTACTGAAACCATGCAAAAAGACTTTGCGGTGACGCAATCATTATTGCGCATCTGGTTATTACCTAAAGAGAGTTCTTTATCACAAGATGCTGTTTTTACTCCTATCGATGAAGCTTTTAGTGACTGGATCATGGGTCTAAGCGCGCCTTTCTGTGGTGCTAAACCGGCTCTTGTGGGCAACCTAATGGGCGATCATCTGCAATCTTTTGCATTTATTCCACTCTCCAGATTATTTGCAAATCATGGTGCATTTGGCGCACTCATCCTCGCTTCTGAAGTGCCGTACCGGTTCAAATCAGAAATGGGTACGATGTATCTTGAGCGCATTGGTGAGTTGGTTAGCGCCGCACTCTTGAACCATCTTTAATACAAAGCTTGTATCAATGTGAGCCATCTCAACGACTACCTGCAACATCTCACCTTTGAGCGCGGCCTAAGCGCGCTCACTTGTCAGAACTACGCAAGAGATATCAAGTTATTGGAATCACTCGCTGCAGATATCAGCTTAGATAATTTACAAAATACCCAGATTAGGCGCTTCATTGCCACGCTACATGGTCGTGGCTTGGGCGGTAAAAGTATCGCCCGGGCACTCTCGGCTTGGCGCGGCTATTATGATTACCTGATTCATCACAAAGGCTTTACGCAAAACCCTATCATGGGGCTGCGCGCACCTAAAACCGCTAAAACTCTGCCGCAAGCGCTCTCTACCGACCAAGCTGTAAAGTTCGTTGACATTCAAGGCGACGGCTTACTTGAGCAACGTGACCATGCCATTTTGGAGTTGTTTTATTCTTCAGGCTTACGTTTGTCAGAACTGGTGAATCTAGATATTGATATGCTGGATTTCTCCGAAGGCACGGTTACCGTAACAGGTAAAGGCAACAAAACACGTATTATTCCCGTGGGCTCTCATGCGATTAACGCGATAAAAATATGGCTAGAACGACGCGCCATAATTGTAATCTCGGATAAAAACCCAAAAGCTGTATTTGTCACACAACAAGGTCGCCGAATCACACCGCGCGCAGTGCAATATCGCATGAAAGAATGGGCCATCAAACAGGGCATCAATGCTGATATGCATCCACACATGTTGCGTCACAGTTTTGCCACACATGTATTGCAATCCAGCCAAGATCTACGGGCGGTACAAGAGATGCTCGGTCACGCCAATATCAGTACTACGCAAGTCTATACACATCTTGATTTTCAACATCTCGCCACCATATACGATAAAGCGCATCCTAGAGCTAAGAAAAAGTAGCAATAAATTCAGCGCCTAAAAATAAAACTGCCAGATGCAAACTCCAAATGCAAATTGAAGTTAAATACGTTTGTCATCTAGGTAGTGCAAGGTTATCAACATCAACAATGAAAAAGGAATTCCATGGAACACGCTTTACCAGCTTTACCTTATGCTAAAAATGCTTTGGCACCACACATCTCAGAAGAAACACTTGAGTTTCACTATGGCAAACATCACCAAACCTATGTTACCAACCTGAATAATTTAATTAAAGGCACCGAGTTCGAAAATAGCAGCCTAGAAGAAATCATCAAAAAATCATCTGCTGGCATCTACAATAACTCAGCACAGATTTGGAACCATACGTTCTTTTGGAGTAGCATGAAGCCTAACGGCGGCGGTGCTCCTACAGGCGCTTTAGCAGAGGCTATCAATGCGAAATGGGGCTCATTCGATGAGTTCAAAAAAGCCTTCCAAGCCTCAGCCGTTG
>DATHXI010000087.1:0-3479 GCA_035459705.1 Methylotenera sp.
GCTCAAGGTCTGCAATCTCAGCCTCTGACGTTGACACCAGCGCCTGCTTTTCACTGAGCACTTCGTCAGAGATTACCTGCATACCAGCTAAGCTCTGTTGGAAACGGTTTAGCTGCTCTGTTGTTTCAGACTCGGTTCTAGTGATATGCCTTACGTTGGCCTGCTCCAAGCTTAAGCGCTGCTCCGCATGGATTAGTGATGCCTGACAAGCATTGAAGGCACTAAGTGCCGCCTGATATTGCTCAGACTGAACAGGTACGGCTACTCTAGCGGCCTGAATCGCCATCTCAGTAGCATTGAAGTCTGCTGTAGCAACCTGTAATTCAGTTTGCGCAACTGATAATGCAGCTTCAAAGCTCGCATGTTGCGCGGTATTTTTATCGAGCTGAGCGTGTAATTGCTGCAATTGCAGCTGCATGCGCTCGCGTGCATCAGCGGTATTTTTGACTTGATTCTCTAAGTTGGAGACTTCCGCATTGGCTTCGTAGTATTTAGCTTGCGCCTGATTCACTGCCTCAGTTGCATTAAAATGCGCTTGCCGTGCCGTTTCTACTGCGCTTTCACTATGACGCAAACCCGCCATTTGCGCTTCGAGTTCATTCACCAGCTTCTCAACTAGGCGCTGCGCTTTTTCCCAACTGGCACTTGCATCACGCTTTTTAAGCAGCCAAACCTGACCCTTAGTAATATTCAATACTTCTTGCAAACGATGATATTGCTCAGCAATAACGGCTTGTGATTGCAAACGCGCGATCTGTTTATCCAGCTCGCGTAAAATATCTTCTACTCTATTCAGATTTTCGCGTGTGTCACGCAAACGTAACTCGGTTTCACGGCGACGCTCTTTATACTTACTGATTCCTGCGGCCTCTTCCAAGAAGATACGCAGCTCTTCAGGTTTCGCTTCCACAATACGGCTAATGGTATTTTGACCAATGATGGCGTAAGCACGGCCGCCCAAACCTGTGCCTAAAAACAAATCTGCTACGTCACGTCGGCGTACAACCGTATTATTAATGTAATAAGTAGATCCTTTATCGCGCTCAATAACACGTTTAACCGAGATTTCCGCGTACTGCGACCACTCACCGGACGCACCACCCAAACTGTTATCAAACACCAACTCAACACTGGCGCGCGATATAGGCTTACGACCGCCGGAACCGTTAAAGATGACAGCATCCATGCTATCGCCACGCATCTCCTTAGCGGATGATTCGCCCAGTACCCAGCGCACAGATTCCATGACATTGGATTTACCGCAACCATTAGGCCCAACCACACCAACGCGTTGGCCGTGTATGTGTAAGGTTGTTGGATCAACGAATGATTTGAAACCAGCGAGTTTTAAGTGGGTTAAGCGCAAATTAAAATTAAGAAGTACGAGCTAAATTTTTATAGAGTTTTATTAAATTGTATAATAGCTTTTTTTTAGCAAAAAAACCCTATGTCTATTCAATCTCCAGCAGAATCAATCGGCGGAAAACCAACCGCCCAACCTACAAAAACGCTAGAAACGTTTGACAACCCCAATCAAGCGCGTGATTTCCACATCCACATGGAGATCCCCGAGTTTACTTGTCTGTGCCCAAAAACTGGCCAGCCTGATTTTGGTGTTATCTATTTAGACTATATTCCAGATCAGCTTTGTGTTGAATTAAAGAGCCTGAAACTCTATATGTGGTCATTCCGAGACGAAGGCTGCTTCCACGAAGCCGTCACTAATCGCATACTAGATGACTTGGTTGCTGCCACGCAGCCTCGCTTTATGCGCGTAACGGCTAAGTTCTATGTACGTGGTGGTATTTTTACCAATGTGGTGGCTGAACATCGCAAACAAGGTTGGCAATCATTGCCCCGCGTCGATTTATTGCAATTTGAAAGTCAATCGAATACACGCGGCTAAAAAATTATTCATGGCGCTAGTTATTTAATGAATCTAGCAACAAATCAGCTAAAAGTGATTGACAATCCTACTGCCCATCTTTAATATTGCGCCTCGCTGACGGATGACACAAATTCACAGCGAGAATGATGTAGGTACGGGGGTATAGCTCAGCTGGGAGAGCGCTTGCATGGCATGCAAGAGGTCAGCGGTTCGATCCCGCTTACCTCCACCAATTTAGTAGTAAAAGTGCTTAGGTTTATACGAGTTTTACTGTAAAATGCTGCACTTGTAATACGGTTAAGAAATTCTTAGGTCCCCATCGTCTAGAGGCCTAGGACACCTCCCTTTCACGGAGGCGACCGGGGTTCGAATCCCCGTGGGGACGCCAACTTATTCCCTCTCACATCGCCAATGCGATTATGTTAGAGATACAGTAAAGTTGGCAGCATCAAAGCACTACATACTCAATAAATTTAGCCAGCACATATTAACAATGCCCTGGCTTTTTTGTTTTAATCCGCACACCCTACCACTGGTTTTAAACATACCGCTGTGTTCTGACTAAATACCTAAAATACGGTAAAGCCAGTTAAATCATCCTAAATTAATTCAAATTTATTTCAACATGGTGTTCTTGACGGTCATCTACAATTGGAATCAAATGTTTGGGCTTAGGCATAGAGCCAGACTGCCCTGCCTTACAATTAATTGAAATATGATACAAAGTATCGCGGTAGCGATAATGTATTTTGTATGATTGCCAATGTGAGGGGATACATGGCGAAATACGTAAATGGTCATTTTCTAAATGGACGCCTAATAAAGTCTCAACCGTTAAACGGTACATCCATCCTGCTGCGCCTGTATACCATGTCCAGCCACCACGCCCGGTATGTGGCGCGGTTGCGTAAATATCCGCACTCATCACATAAGGTTCTACTTTATATGTTTCAATTTGATCTGGCGTGCTTGCATGGTTGATAGGATTTAGCATTGCAAACAACTCCCAGGCATTTTTTTGGTCATTCATCATCGCAAACGCCATGGTGGCCCAAATGGCTGCATGCGTATATTGCCCTCCATTTTCACGCACACCCGGAACATAGCCTTTTATATAACCTGGCTCCAAAGCAGATCGATCAAATGGCGGTGTAAGTAGCTTGATTAATTGTGCGTCACGTTGTACTAAACGTTGATTAACCTCAGACATTGCCTGACGCGCCCGTTCTGGGTCGCCAGCTTGCGAGATGACTGCCCAGCTTTGGCTAATAGAATCGATCTGGCATTCGATATTATCTTTTGACCCTAATGGCGTGCCATCATCAAAATAAGCACGACGATACCAAGCACCATCCCATGCGTTAGACTCAATATTATTTTTTAGCTGGACTGCTTGAGTAATACAAGCATCATAAAATTCCACATCTCCTTTATTTTTTGCAATGGCACTAAATAGGTTTAAATTTTCAACCAGAAACCAGGCCAACCAAACGCTTTCGCCTTTTCCATCCTGTCCTATCAGATTCATACCATCATTCCAGTCGCCACAGCCAATCAGAGGTAACTGATGTGAACCAAAACGCAAGCCATA
>DATHXI010000088.1:0-16470 GCA_035459705.1 Methylotenera sp.
TGGTTTAGACCAACAAGCTGCTGGTCAAACACCATTCACTGACTTAGCATTAGTTGCTGGTCTTGGCTTAAACGTAGAAATCTCAGTTGCTGGTGGCGTTAAAGCTGCTACAGCTGCTCAAGTACGTGACGCTGGCGCGACTATCATCGTTGCTGGTGCTGCTATCTACGGCGCTGCTGATCCAGCTGCTTCAGCTGCTGAAATCACAGCTATCGCTCACGCTTAAGTTAAGCAATTTCAATAAGAAATTATTGAGATGAACGAATAAAAATCCTGACTCAGTAATGGGTCAGGATTTTTTTTGATAATATTAAGACTAATATTCAATAACTGTTGAATACATTAAGGGAACATCATGGATCATCAAAAATTAATTTTAGATAGATTGACTACAATCTTGTCAGAAACAGATAACAGCAACACAGCAAAATTGTTGAAGTTGGTTGACGAAGCTGGTCGTATTTTCATTGGTGGTGCTGGTCGTTCATTGCTAGTGTCACGTTTCTTCGCGATGCGCTTGGTGCACTCTGGTTACAACGTGAACATGATTGGTGAGATCGTGACTCCTGCCATTAAAGCAGGTGATTTGCTGGTGTTGGTATCAGGTTCTGGCGGTACAGAAACTTTATTGCCGTTTGTTAAAAAAGCAAAATCTGTAGGCGCTAAATTGGTAGTGATTTCAATGAAGAAATCTTCAGCGATGGCTGATGCAGCTGATTTGACAATTCAAATCGGTAACGACAGCAGCTTCCCACTGACAAAAGGTATGCCAATGGGTTCGCAATTCGAATTATCAACATTGCTATTCTTAGAAGCGGTTATTGGCGACATTATTGCAGCTAAAAATCTGACTGAAGAAGGCATGCGTGCTATCCATGCAAACCTAGAATAAGCTAACCAGAATAAGATTCTTTGTTCTAGTAAGTCATCAAACGAGTGGCCTAGCCACTCGTTTTTTTACGTCTATTCATTGGCCTAAAAATAGGCACTTTCGCACCATTTAGCTGTCACACTTCAGTGCTGCAAATAGTATTCGTTTTTGGATGTCACTTTCAAAAAGGAGAAGAAAAATGGCAGTTATTGATCGTGTACTAGTAGGAGAAGCGCTAGTCATCGAGGATCGTGCAGATGGTCATGGTCTGGATTTATTAAATGTTGCACATATCGACCTTATCATGGGTCCGCGAGGTAGTTATGCCGAGCAGGCTTTTTGTCGTGCGTTGACTGATCAAAAGGATGGCGCGAATGGTTTGTTAGCAATTACCGCACCGAATATGATGACTAAGCCTGCAACAGTTATGTTTAACAAAGTTACCATTAAAAATGGTAAGCAGGCTCTGCAGATGTTTGGCCCAGCGCAACGTGGTGTTGCAATGGCGGTGATGGACAGTGTGGCCGATGGTACGATTCCTAAAGATGAGGCAGAAGATGTCTTTATCTGTGTGGGCGTATTTATAGACCGCAAAGCTGACGATGACAAGCGAGTGCAGGATTGGAACTATCGGGCGACCAAGGAGGCTATTAAGAATGCAGTTGCGCGTGAGCCTAGGGTAGATGATCTGCTCAAGAAATATAAAGACTCTGCGCATCCATTCCAAGCTAAATAGCCAAATAATATCGGTCGGATAGTGCGTTAAAGCGTGTTGTTTGAATAACTAATCTCTGCGCTGGTCAGTTGCTTATTATGCAGTGCACTCGCAATGAGTGCACCGGTGGTACCTATTTCGCTTATCTGTTTCAAATCATCCAGATTTCTTACGCCACCAGCAGCATAAAGCGCGCGCGAAGCTTTTTTGTGTATTAATAATTCTAACAACTTTACATCTACACCTTGCTGACTCCCAACCTTGTATAAGGTCATGGCTATGATTGTATTTGGCCAGTGATGAGGGTTTTCTAATAAGTCAGCCACTCCTAAAAAGCCTTGCGAGTTGAAGTCTAGTGATAATACGAAGTCATCACCAAGCACCTTTTTTAAGTCATTCAAAGCATCAATCGATGTGATATTTTCACTACCAATTACGTGGCTGACCGCTAAATCTTTTAAAGCTTGCAGGTCATGTACACTCGCTATTCCGCTATCCAGCCATATCTCTAGCTCAGGGAATGTATCCTGAATGGTTTTTACAATCTGAAAATGATTGTTTTGGCCTTGTATTGCAGCAAGGTCAGCGATATAGAGGCGTTCAAATGGGTATAATTCGAGTAATGCACTGACAACGTCAATTGGCGCGCTAGAGCTACATAATGACGACTGAATAGGTTGATAGTGCTGGCGTTGCCCGAAGCGTGCATGCACCACTTGGCCGTGCATTAGATCGATGACTGGGATAGTTTCCATTTAAATAAGTAGTGTGAGAGTTTCTTGAAAATACTTCTGCTGGAATATATCACAGCTGGTGGCTTAAACCATGCGCCTTTACCGGCATCATTGTTACGGGAAGGCACACTCATGCGCGATGCTTTGTTACGCGACTTTAGTCAGCTTGATGAAGTAGAGATCATCACTACTTGTGATACTAGAGTGGGCTTACCTGCAGTTGTTCAACAGGCGATTGTTTTAGATCATAAATCTAACCAAATACCAGTTTGGCAAAGCCTATTGCAATCATGTGATGCGGCTTTAATAGTAGCGCCAGAAACTGCAGGTGTATTGACTGAGTTAACGCAATTAATAGAAGCCAGCCCCGCTAAAAACTTAGGCTGCAACTCTAAAGCAGTGGAGCTTACCAGCAGCAAGTATGCAAGCTATCAAGCGCTTAAAAACGCAAGTATCCTGACCATTCCTACATACATTGCAAGTGAATTGATGGCCTCTAACTTAAGCCTGAATGGGTCTTTTCAGCATGGTTATATCATTAAGCCGAATGATGGTGCAGGCTGTGAAGATACGTTATATTTTGCTGATATTGAAGGATTGCAAGTTTGGCTAGATTTGAATCCAGAGAAGCAAAATTATATAGTTCAGCCGTATCAGACCGGAACGCCAGCGAGTATCTCTATGCTGTGCAAGGATGGCAAAGCTTGGGTGTTAGCTTGCAACGAGCAAAAGATTGCAATGACAACTACAGATGCTAATCAACAGTTCATTCATTACAATGGTTCTGTCGTTAATGGTCTAAGCTTGTTGCATCGCGCGACTTTTGAAAAATTAGCTGACAGTATTGCACATGCATTACCCGGCTTAAATGGTTATGTTGGTATTGATGTTATTGTTGATGGCGAGGCGATTTATGTGGTGGAGATTAATCCTAGAATCACTACTTCTTATATCGGTCTGCGAGAGTCACTTGCTTGCAATCCGGCTCAATTGATATGGGATTTGGCTGATGACTCATCTTTCGAATGGACACCCAATCTAACTGCTAAAGTGGTCGATATTAATCTAAATAATAAAAATGAATAATCCAATTATAGGCTGGGATGTAGGCGGGGCGCATTTGAAGGCGGCACTGCTTGATGGCGACGGTACATTACAGCAAGTTGTGCAAGTGCCATGTGCACTGTGGCGAGGTTTACCTGAGCTGGAAACTGCGGTTGATAAAGTGTTAAATACTTTCAACTCTCAAGCTTCAGCGCATGCAGTCACGATGACAGGTGAACTCGTTGATTTGTTTGCTAATCGCCAAGCAGGGGTTCAGGCAATCAGTGCCGTGATGGATGCCAAGTTAACGGGAAGTAAGCGGTTTTATGCAGGCGCGCTAGATAGTGGTTTTGTGGCATTAGACCAAGTCTCTCAGCACTGGCAACATGTTGCCTCTGCTAATTGGCTGGCGAGCGCGAGTTATGCGGGCTCACAATTGCAGCAGCTACAAAAAGCGCCACATGCGTTATTGATTGATATCGGCAGCACGACGTCTGATTTTGTGTTGCTGCAGAATAATCATGCAGCTTGCATAGGCTTTACCGATGCATCACGTATGCAAACCGAAGAGTTGGTGTACACCGGTGTAGTGCGCACACCATTGATGGCTGTTGCGCAGAAGGTAGAATTTGGCGAGGTAATCACATCTGTTGCAGCAGAGTATTTTGCAACGACTGCTGATGTATATCGTTTAACGGGCGATTTACCCGCAGTAGATGACATGGCAGATACTGCCGATGGCCAGGATAAAACGCAAATAGCGAGTGCGCGGCGGATTGCGCGTATGATAGGACGTGATGTAGGCGATGCGCCTTTAGCGGCTTGGGTAGCGTTAGCGCACGAATTTAAGATGCAGCAATTAGCACGCTTGCAAACGGTCGCGAAGCATCACATTGATCGCATCACAGTCGAGCATCAATCGCTTGATGTTGCAGTCATCGGCGCAGGCGCTGGTGCTTTTCTAGTGAAAGAGATTGCAAGTGCGATGAACCTACCCTATGTCGATATCGCAGAATTGATAGCAGTGAATCTGAGTGCATCTTGCACAACGCATACAGAAACCGGCCACTGGGCAAGAGTGTGTTTGCCAGCGTATGCAGTGGCTTATTTGGCATACAATCAGATGCCATACAATCAAGCTAAGAATAAATAACAACCAGCATGCCCTTATTAAAACATTTATTAAAGTACGATACCAATAGTGCAAACCTGTTTGCGCGTTTGAGTCATCAGCCGTGGGCGATGTTTCTGGATAGCGGGCAGCCTGAAAGCCAATATGGTCGTTACGATATTTTGGTGGCTGACCCGTTTATAACGATATGCACAATGGAGACAGATTTAGAGACCTATACTGAAATTGTGCAAAATGGGCAACGGACTATTTCGCATGGAGATCCATTCGTCATTCTGGATTCTGCATTAAAGCCTTTTCAGTCTACTCAACATCCAGTGCCGTTTAGTGGAGGGGCAGTGGGTTATTTTGGCTATGATCTGGCGCGCCAGGTAGAGCATCTGCCAAGTTTAGCTCAAAAAAATGCTGCTATCCCTCATATGAAGGTCGGTATCTATGACTGGGCAGTGGTGGTGGATCATCGTGAAAAGACTGCTTGCTTGATATCTAATGGCTTCCAGCAGTCTACTCAAGACCGCTGGTCTGAATTATGTGCACTATTTGATGCGCCCACCGAGGAGGTAGGTGTTACAACATTTGAGTTAACAACGCCAATTACAAGCAATATGAATTTTAATTACTATGCTCAATCATTTAACACGATCAAGCGATACATCACAGAGGGCGATTGTTATCAAGTGAATCTGGCGCAGCGTTTTTCGGCGCAGGCGCAAGGCAATAGTTGGATTGCTTACAATAAACTCCGGGAGATAAGCCCGGCACCATTCATGAGCTACATGAATTTTGGTCATTTACAGGTACTTTCCGGCTCGCCAGAGCGTTTTTTACAAGTCACAGGTAATCATGTAGAAACACGTCCGATCAAAGGTACCAGGCCGCGTGCCGACGATGCTGTACAAGATCAGCAATATGCAGAGGAGCTGCAAAACAGCATCAAAGACAAAGCTGAAAACTTGATGATCGTGGATCTGTTACGTAATGACATTAGTAAAAACTGTGAGATAGGCTCGGTAAAAGCCGACAAGCTATTTCAGCTACAAAGCTTTGCCAACGTGCACCATTTGGTGAGTTTCGTCACGGGTAAGTTAAAGCAAGGCAGGACAGCCATCAATTTATTGCGAGGCTGCTTTCCGGGTGGCTCTATCACTGGCGCACCTAAATTAAGAGCCATGCAGATTATTGAAGAGTTAGAACCGCATCGACGTGGTGTATATTGCGGCGCTATTGGCTACATTGGTTTTGATGGCAATATGGATACGAATATCGCTATTCGAACGGCAGTATACTCAGCCCAAGATGAACATAGTGGCGAAATTAGTTTTTATGCGGGTGGCGGCATAGTTGCTGACTCAGAGCTTGAAAAGGAGTATGCTGAAACTCTGGATAAAGCTTCCAGTATGTTAAAAACAATGCAATCTTTTTCAAGGCTCTGATTGAGGGTTTTATGAAAAATAACAACAAACCAAGCATAAAAGTGTACAAGTAGTCAGAACCACAATGGAAAAAACAACCAAGGGTAGGTCCATGTGGGTAGTAAAAATAGGCGGTAGTTTGTTAGGCACGCCAGAATTGGCGCGCTGGTTAGAAATTTTTGCAAAATTTAGTGATGGTCAGGTGGTTATTGTCCCTGGTGGTAGTTTGTTTGCAGATGCAGTGCGCGAGGCGCAAAACCTTACGAAAGCCAGTGACACAGTTGCACATAAGCTTGCTGTCATTGCTATGGATCAGTTTGGGCTGTTACTAGCAGGTTTGAATCCTGCATTGGCAACAGCAAGTAGCGAATTAGAAATCGCAGAACGTGGCTGGCAACATCGAGGCATCGTCTGGCTACCCAGTAAAATGGTATTGGCAGACGATACTATTCCCCAAAATTGGCAGGTAACGTCTGATAGCCTCAGCGCATGGTTAGCCAACAAGTTAGGCGCAGAGCAATTGATCTTAATCAAAGCGAGGTCACTAGATAGATATTCGAAAACACAGCCGGTGCCTGTAGAAGAACTCATTGAACACGACCTGGTGGATAGTCAGTTTATAGATTTTACAGCAGGTCAAAATTATCAAACTTGGTTGCTGGATAAAGCAGATTACACGCTGTTTGAAGATGATTTAAGCTTGCAAAAACTCAAAGAAAATGGCTTGGCAGTAAAGATTGCATCTCATTGAAAGAAGTTCAATATGACACCCTTAAAAGCATATTCAGTTGAAGAGATCGAACAAAAGTTAAAGGCCGAACTACCGCACTGGTTTTTGGAGAATGGCTGGATACGCCGTAAATATAAGACCAGCGGCTGGAAAGCCACATTGATGGTGGTGAATACAGTAGGGCATTTGGCCGAAGCGGCTTGGCATCATCCTGACCTTACGGTGTCGTATGCGTTCGTGATTGTGAAGTTATGTAGTCATGATGCTAAAGGCATCACCGATAAAGATTTTGCGCTAGCAGCTAAGATTGAAGAGGTGGTTGGCTGGCAACCTGCGAAAGAAGGTAGTGTGCTAGAAGGTACGCCGAATGAGGATGCGCGGTTTAAGTATATAAAATACGACGCACCTGACTAGGGCAATGCCCCGTGTGGTTATTGTGGACTTAAGTTTATTGCCAGTGGTCTTGCCGCCATGCGCGTTGCTGCTTAGTATTGAGAAACGTCCAGGCAACGATACGGCTTTTCTTTTGGCCTTGCGCCATGTCGATTGTTTTAACTTCTAAGGCATTCACTTTCTTGAGTGCACGATAGACACTAGGCAAACTTGCCGCTTTTGAGATCAGTGTAGTAAACCATAAACACTGATTTGCAAACTGTGCACTTTCAGTAATCATCCGGCTGACAAACGCTTCTTCCCCGCCCGCACAATAGAGTTCAGCCGCCTGACCGCCAAAGTTGAGTATCTCAGCTTTATTTGGTGCGTCACTTTTACCCGAACGCTTACCCACATTCCTACCTGAGTTTCTTTCCAGGTTTTGCCATTTTCGCTCTGTGCCTTCACGTGCTTCATTCAAAGATGCATGAAACGGCGGGTTACACAGTGTGAGGTCAAAGGTTTCATTGTGCTGTACTACTCCTTTGAAAATAGAGGTAGGTGAAGACTGCAAGCGCAGTTTAATCACTTCCGCCAAATCATTAACCTCTAGCACTTGTTTCGCATTGCTAAGGGCTACAGGGTCTATATCGGCACCTACAAATTGCCAGCCATACTCACGGTGACCGATGAGCGGGTAGATGATGTTGGCGCCCACGCCAATGTCGAGGGCACGTACCTTGCCACCGAGGGGAATGATGTTATTGTTAAGGTTGGCTAGTAAATCAGCAACATAGTGTAGATAGTCTGCCCGACCGGGGATAGGCGGACAAAGATAATGCGCTGGTATATCCCAGTCTGCAATATCGTAATGCTGTTTCAGTAGTGCACGGTTGAGGGCTTTGACGGCCTGCGGATCGGCAAAGTCTATGGAGGCATCGTTGTAAGCATTTAACCTCACAAAACGGGCCAGTTCTGGACTAAGCTTAATCAGTTGATCGAAGTCGTATCGACCTCGGTGCTTATTTCTTGGGTGTAGACCAGGCTTTTCGTCTGGTGAATCTTTACGAACTTCTGTCATGTAGTAAACGTTTTCTGTTCTTTTTCAAACCTTCCAAAGTGCAACATAATCGTTGGCAAGATCAATAAGTTAAGGATAGTTGAGGTGACCAAACCACCGACGATGATGGTGGCCATTGGGCCTTCGATTTCACGGCCAGGCTGCCCGCTGCCCGCAGCCAATGGTAGTAAACCTAACGCGGTTACCAAAGCTGTCATAAGGATTGATGGTAAGCGTTCGGAGGCACCACGGATGCAGGTTTCTAAGCCCCAGACGCAATTTTCTTCATCAATCAAGTGTTGGTAGTGCGATACCATCATGATGGAGTTGCGCAGGGTGATACCGAACAAGGTCACAAAGCCGACCAGTGAACCTAGTGAAATCCAGCCACCGGTAAATAACACGGCGAGTACGCCGCCAATCAAGGCGAATGGCAAGTTAGCAAAAGTAAGTAGCAGGTTACGTAAGCGGCCAAAAGCAATGTAGAGCATTAGGAATACGGCCACGCCGGCTAAGAGCGATTGCAAGATCAGTGCGTCACGTGATTTTGCATTGGCTTCAGCAGCGCCGGTAAATTCCAAATATGCGCCTTGAGAAAGGGTAACATCGGTTTTTATCTTGTCTTTAAGTTCATCGGTAAAGGCATCAATGTCGCGTCCTACAACATTGGCGGTGACGGTTTGAATACGTTTTGCACCTGCATGTAATATTTTTGAACGACCGCTTTCTTGTACGATATCTGCAACATCCCGTAAACGTACAAGCTTCCCATCAGGGTTGAATAACGGTAGATTGCCGGCTTCTTGTACGTCATCGCGTGCTTCATTAGCTAAGACGACGCTTACGCCAATAATACGGTTACCTTGATAGACATGGGCGATAGGCACGCTCTCATAAGCAACACGAATATTGTCTAATACGTCAGTAGGCTGCAAGCCCCATTGTGCAAGCTTTTCGGGACGTAAGCGCATCACTAGTTGCGGCGTTCCCGGTGGTGATTGCACCAGCACATCTGAAGCACCTTTGATACCGCTGACGACGCTTGCGATGGTTTGTGCATCGCGGTCTAGTGCATCTAAATCATTGCCATAGATGTTAATCACGGTTGAAGCGGCATAGCCTGAAATGGTCTCTTCGATACGTTCGGTTAGAAACGTGTTGATGGCAAAGTTCACACCAACAAAGCCAGGTTCTGCTATGCCATCACCATCACTGTCTACTTCTTCGCCCGCTAACTCTTCGCGAATACTATTCAAGATACGACGCTGTTCTTCGCCAGAAATAGCGCCAATCTCAATTTCGAACTCGCTGTAATGTGTGCCAAAGGTGTCAGCACCATTCGGTGCACGACCTACCCATTGCGTCACAGACTTAACACCTTTGATGCTACGGATCACTGCAGATACTTTCTTGCCGATACGCAATGACTCTTGCTCCGAGGTGCCAGGCACGGCAGTCATGTGCATAATGTAATGACCTTCATGCAACGCGGGAATGAATTGGCTTTTGAACAGCGGCAGAATACCTAATCCTAGTGCAATCAACATAAAGCTAACTGCTATCACTATTTTGTAGTGTTTCTCTATTCTGTAGAGCATGTTGACGTACCATTTTTTTATGATACGTATCATCGGTGGGTCTTCTGCCTCTAACTTAGCATCACCTAATAGCAGATAACAAAGCGCAGGGGTAAGGGTAAGGGCGACCAATAAAGACGCCATGATGGCAGCAATATAAGCAAACCCCAGCGGTGCAAATAATTTTCCTGCAACACCGCCAAGCGTGAGTAATGGCATAAAGACCAGCGCCACAATGATGGTGGCGTAGAATACAGAGCTGCGCACTTCCATCGAAGCATCAAAGACTACATGATGTATTAAACGTGGTTGCGCAAGTAGTCGATTTTCACGCAAGCGTCGAAAAATATTTTCGGTATCGATGATTGCATCATCCACTACTTCACCTAGTGCAATCGCCAAGCCGCCCAGCACCATGATATTTAGCCCGATATTGAAGTGGCTCATCACCACGATCGCCGTGAGCAAAGACAAGGGGATGGCCGTGGCTGAGATGAATGCTGTACGTGCGTTGAATAAAAATAGGAACAGCACAGTGATGACTAGAATCGAGCCAATCAGGATATCGGTACGCACACCTTTGATGGCAACTTCAATAAAGTTAGCAGGCCTGAACAAGCCTTCATGCAGTACGACTTTTTCTTCTGCTAAAGCCGGTTTTATTTCTTGCAATGCGTTTTCAATTGCCTTGGTAACCGCATAGGTATTGGCTCCCAGCTGGCCTTGTATTGAGAGATATACGCCGGTTTCTTCATTAATAGCGGCAGCGCTAATGGAAGGGGCTGCACCTTCAACGACTTTACCAACATCGCCCAGTCTAATGGTTTGACCATTTTTGTGTACTAGCGTGGTAAGTGCTAGTTTGTCTGGGCTGGTAGATTGGCCTTCAGTGTTAATGACGATACGCTGATTTTTATTCTCGATAAAACCATTGCCGCGCACCCCGGTCGCTTTTTTAACAGCTTCTTCAATTTGTATGAGCGAAACGCCGTAACGTATCATTTTCTCAGGATCAACCTGAATCTGGAATTGTCTTACTTTGCCGCCAAAGACATTCACATCCGCCACGCCAGGAATAGCGAGTAAATGCGGAACGATTGTCCAATCAACAATGGTGCGTAACTCAGTTAGGCTGCGTGTCGTAGAGGTCAGCCCAATCCCTAATACCGTACTGGCAGAAGAGGTGAGTGGAGTGATGTTCGGGACGATGCCTTGCGGTAATTGATTGAGGGTTGCTAGACGTTCAGCGATGACTTGCCGATTGCGATAGATATCAGTGCTTTCGTCAAAGATAATGGTGACGATAGATAAGCCGGGAATCGACTGCGATCGCATACTTTCAATGCCCACAGTACCGGCAATACTGGTTTCAATCGGCTGCGAAACCAGGCTTTCTACCAACTCTGCGGATAAGCCGGGTGATTCGGTTTGGATGATGATTTGAGTGGGTGAGAACTCAGGGAATACGTCGAGGTTGGCGCGTGAAAGACTGTAAAAGCCATATAGTACAACTAGCGTAGCTAAGCCAATAATGACGCCACTAAAGCGAATGGAGAAACGAACTAAGGCCGACATCATGACGGTCTAGTCCTCATTCTCATTCGTGATTTGGTATTTAAACTCTTCAGATAGCAATAACTGCGCACCGCTGGTTACGACTTGGTCGTTAGGTTTTAGGTTACCTTTGTAGAACCAGCCATTCTCGATTTCCACGTCAGTATTAACGGGTAATCTGCTAAATTGATCGTTTCCTGTTTTGCGATACACCCAAGGTTTTCCGCCGTACCAAACAACTGCTGTATTTGGAATAATCACGCCAGTTGTATTGTTTTTAACTTTGTTACTTAATGCATTGACTTGCATCCCGGCACGTAAATCTGTTGTTTTGGCATGATAGAAATAAGTCTTACCCTGCATAGTGGGATTGCTTAGTGGCGCACGCGAAAGATACTGGGCGTTAATTGTGTTTGATGGTGATGCCGTAGGTGAGATAGTGATACTGCTACTTATTTTTGGCTCCGGTGCATCAAATGGTAATGTGATTTGAATGAGTGCTTCCTGGTAGCTAATCAGGTTCTGTAATAGTGCGTTTGAGTTCTTATCAGTCGCTAACTTTGTGAGCACGTCACCCCATACTTGTCGCATGCTATCGGCAATATTTTTGGCGCTTGATTCGGCCGCAAAGACTTTTACTTCATCTGCTTTGATATCTGCCAATGCTGTTGCAACTACTTTATCAGAAACGTTTTTGTCATCCAGATTCAGTTCGTGCAAGCGGTTGTATTCATTTTTATTGTGCGCCAAAGCAGCACGTAACACATCAGCTTCTGCCTTTGCAGCCATATAGCGGGTACGTAAATCAATTAAGCTATCAATGCTCATAACGTTGCCATAACTACTTACGCTGGCTTGGTGTGAGCTGGCTTTTAATGCGCTGGTTTTAATCTCACTCTGGGCTTGAGCTGCCGTATTCACGGTAATCACTGCCAGTCCTTGTTTATCGCTGACACGGCTTGGTGTTTCAATCTCTTCTTCTGATTCTTGGGTGAGCGCTTCGTATTCGTCTTTACCATAGAATACCAACACCCAAAATAGCATGACAATTAAAAATGCTTGTAAGCCAATGATGATGGCCAATTTACGGTTCATTTCTTATTGTCCTCATAATTTATAGTTTTTTTGAAGCTCAAATCTTCAATGTCAGGATTATTCTGAGTTGCAGATAGCGGTTGTTGTAATGTGTTTTCCAATTGGTTGATAGCGACGTTGCGTTTAAAACTTGCCAATGCAACATTTTTCTCTGCAGCGATACTCTCTAGTTTAGCGAATGCTAACTCTAATCGGTCTATCTCTCCAATCGTCAGCCTATGCTGTAACCGTTGTGTGTTTTGCTGTTGCTGCGCATACAATTGTTGTTGGCTTGCTAACACCTGTTGGGCTTGCAGCAATTCTGCTTGGGCAACATTAGTGTCTGAAATAACTTTTGTCTGCAATGCCTCAAATTGTGCAGCCTCAACTTCACGTAATTGTGTTGCCTCAGCGATCCCCACCTTGTTTTTGTTCAGCAACGTGAGCAGGCCAGATATACCTAGCGACCATAGTCTATCGCCAAACTCATAGGCGTAGCCTGGGCTGATCGTGATGTCAGGATACTGCTTGGCAATTTCTAACTTCAATTTGCTTTCAGCCGCTGCGTATCTTTGCAGTGCAATACGAATATCCAGTCGGTTGAGTAGGGCGGCGGTTTGTATATCAGTCGCCATAATCTGTTCCGAGGGCATTGGATTGGCTGCTAAATTCATCGCTCTAACCTTGGCAATCGGTAGCCCTAGGTTATTTGCCAGCTTTGAAAGTAATACCAATTTATTTTGTTGCTTAGACTCTAGTTCTGATGATGTGGTGAGCAATTGTAGCTTGGCGGTGCTCAATTCAACGTTAGAGGCCAGGCCCAGATCGACGCGTTTTTGATAGATCGCAACGATTTCCTTGCGACGAGTCTCTTCATCTAAAAGTACTTTGATTTCTTGCTGGTTAAATTGGTAGTCGTAAAGTGACAACGCAAGTTGATAACGTAACTGCCAAGCGGCTTGCGCGATTTCCAGTTTGGCCGCTTCAGATAGATGACGTGCATTTTCAATGCGTATATCACGTTTATTTGCAGTTTCGAGCGGTATGTCGATACTTAAGCCAAACGCAAATGGATTGATATCCTGATTTGCCTGATTGCTACGGGCAATATTGCTATTTACTGCGGGAATAGGCTTTTCTGCTGCGGCCAGCTCACTAATTTCCGCTGTGCGCCATTGCGCGCGTGCAAGATCTAAACTCGGATGAAAGAATAGGGCGCAATAGGTGAGTTCATTTAAGCCCCATTGCTGTATGGGTAAGCGATCAGCAGGGTAGCCGTTGCTCAATAAATATTGATGGAATTGCTCGCTTGCAGGGTCTCTACGCTCAAACTTGGCACTATTGGCTTGCGTGTCTATCGGTTTAGGGATGTATTTCTGGAAGCTGCAGGCCGTTACACAAGTGGCAATGCTGACCACTATAAGGCTCAGCCTAAAAGTTTTTTTTAAGATTAGTTGGGCGTTCTGAATCAAAATGATGAATGGTCAATTGAAGTCGTTCAGATTACTCAACAATTTCGGCATTCACCGCGCCCAATGCATCTTGTAATGTCTCTTCGCTTAAGCTATTGATGGTAGTAGCCAGCAGATCTGCAGCTTCTACTGTTGTAATGGGTAAATCGTGACTATCCATTTCTGCAATCAAGCCAGCCGCTGCGCCAGTGACCTTTAACAAAGACTGGCGCTCGCGCATCAGAAGTTCTAGTTCTGTGCGTAGCATATTGATTTCATTGATGTTGATGTTGTTTTGCATGTTACTCGACTTTAGTTTAAATAATGTTTTACAAAGGTTAACACTATTTTCGCACAATCGCCGTACGCACTGTTAGATATTCAGACGTATAAGTGAATACTACGCATGTCTTACGCAGGCTTCAAATCATTTTATAGATAACATGTATCAAATAGATTTGGAATACCTTTTAGCATGAATAAATATAAGCTTTTTTGTATTTTAGCTTTTCTCACGGTGAATAGTTGAGATACAATAGCGGATTATCTGAACGACTAGTGTTTTATGAGTCGTACACTACCTGCGAGAGTGGCGGAATTGGTAGACGCACTGGATTTAGGTTCCAGCGCCGTAAGGCGTGAGAGTTCGAGTCTCTCCTTTCGCACCAACTTACTATTGAAGCATGTCTATAGCGAATGTCTGTGTTAGACGTCCGTTCATGGCCTGCATTTAGAACTTAGGAATTACAGCATGGCATTAAATGTTGAAACCATCAGTCAACTCGAGCGCCGTATCACGGTCACAGTTCCTCTCCAACCACTTGAAGCACAAATCAAACAGCGCCTGACTCAAATATCACGCACTGCAAAATTTGCTGGTTTTAGACCAGGTAAAGCACCAATCGGCTTGGTAAATCAGCACTACGGTGATCAAGTACGTGATGAGGTTTATTCTGGCGCCGTTGAGAAGAGCTTCGGCGAAGCGGTTGAAGAAAACAAATTGCGTGTTGCTGGCTATCCTAATATCGAACATAAGCCATTTGTAGAAGCTGCCGAGACTTTTGAATACACTGCGACTTTCGAGGTGTTCCCGGAAGTTAAAGTCGGTGACTTAGCAAAAGTTAAGATTGAGCGCCCAGTGCTTGAGGTTGGCGAAGCCGACGTTAAGAAAACATTGGATGTGTTGGTAAAACAACGTGTTAGCTATGAGCCAGTTAAACGTGCTGCTAAAAAAGGTGACCGCATCAATGTCACACTTAAAGCTTTGCTTGATGGTAAAGAAGTTGAATCTACTGGCGATACTGGTATTGATCTTGTATTAGGTGAGGGTGGCCGTATTGAGTCATTTGATGACCAACTAGCTGGCGGTAAAGCTGGTGCTACTAAGCAATTTGAAATCACCTATCCGGCTGACCATAACCCAGAACAGCTTGCTGGTAAAACTGTGAGTTATGAAGTGACTTATGTTAGCGTTTCACAGCCAAAACAACCTGAAATCGATGCTGACTTTGCAAAAAGCTTAGGCATTGAAGATGGTGATGTTGAGAAGCTGAAAGCTGAAATCACTGAAAGTTTGAAACAAGAAGTAGAAAAGCGCATCAGTGCAAAAGTAAAAGAACAAGTGTTCCAGGCTTTGGTTGATGGGGCAGATTTTGAGATTCCACGCGTATTGCTGGGTACTGAAATCAACCGCATGATGGAAACAACTGAGCAAAACCTGAAACAACGCGGTGCTGATATGGCTAATATCAAGCTTGAGCCAGCGATGTTTCAAGATCAAGCGAAACGTAGCACGACATTACGTTTAATTTTGGGTGAGTTAATCAATACGAACAATTTACACGCAAGTGCAGATCAAATCCGCGCTATGGTTGATGTGTTCGCACAAAGCTTTGAGCGCCCATCTGACGTGGTCACTTGGTATTATGCTGATCCTAAACGTTTGGATGAGCCATCTGCTTTGGCTACTGAAGAAAACGCTGTAGCTTGGGTGTTGTCCAAGGCTAAAGTGACTGATAAAAAAGTTAAATTCGATGATTTAATGGGCAATGCCTAGGATTACAATGAAAAGTCTGAACAATATGCCACAGTCGCAAATGCAACAAGACCTGAATAGACAAGACCTAAGCCCGCAAGGTTTGGGTTATATTCCCATGGTTATTGAGCAGAGTGGCCGTGGTGAGCGTTCATATGACATTTATTCACGCTTACTTAAAGAGCGTGTGATATTTTTGGTTGGCCCTGTCAATGATATGACAGCTAACCTAGTGGTGGCTCAACTACTATTTTTAGAAGCTGAAAACCCAGACAAAGACATTTCACTCTACATCAACTCACCCGGTGGTTCAGTAACTGCTGGTATGTCAATCTATGACACCATGCAATTCATTAAGCCTGACGTAAGCACTTTGTGTATCGGTCAAGCAGCTAGTATGGGTGCGTTCTTGCTGGCTGCCGGTGCAAAGGGTAAACGCTTTAGCTTACCTAATTCACGCGTGATGATTCACCAACCTTCAGGCGGCTTCCAAGGTCAATCATCAGACATCGAAATTCAGGCAAAAGAGATTTTATATTTACGTGCTCGCTTAAACGACATCTTGGCACATCACACCGGTAAAACTTCTGAAGAGATTGATCATGACACCGAGCGTGACAATTTTATGAGTGCAGAACAGTCAGTTGAATACGGTATGATTGACAAGGTTATTGCCAGCCGCACTGATGCAGCATAATATATCTGTAAG
>DATHXI010000089.1:0-2426 GCA_035459705.1 Methylotenera sp.
TTTGTAGGCTTGGCATCATCACTCACTATTTATTTTAATGATTTATACAGCCTAGGCCCTGTAGCGGCTGGCTACTGTACGGCTGCAGCCGTGTTTGCCGGTTCACTAGTGCGCCCAATCGGCGGCTTGATCGCTGACCGCATTGGCGGTATCCGTACCCTGCTTGTCATGTATGCCATTGCTGCAGTCTTGTTATTTGTGATGAGCTTCGGTCAACCGACTTATCAATTAGCCCTGGCGATTGTCATTCCTGTGATGGCAGCATTAGGTATGGGTAACGGCGCAGTGTTTCAATTAGTACCACAACGCTTCCGTAAAGAAATCGGCGTCATGACTGGTTTAGTTGGTATGGCAGGTGGCGTGGGTGGTTTCTACCTAGCAGCTAGCTTGGGCTATTTCAAACAAGCCTCAGGTAATTATCAAACTGGTTTGATCATATTTGCAGGCTTGGCTGTATTAGCGATGATAGGTCTAGCTGGTGTTAAAACCAGATGGCGTACGACTTGGGGCACAGCAACTTCTGCAAAAGTATAAAACAAAGCACAAAGGTCGTCGTAAACACTCACCTCATCTACGATAGACCTTTGAGTTTTATACACTCAAGCAGTTGACATAACTCTGTAAACAATCACTATCGCGTTCATCATGATATTGTGTTTACTTTCATATGAATGTGCTTATTAAAATGTGTTTATTAAACCGTGCCGCTTCAATTTAATATTGGTCAATCCAGCCTAACTGGCCCTCGTCGACGTAACGAAGATTACGTAGGCGTGGTGACTCCAGTAAACGAGCAACTCAGCGTTAAAGGTGCGCTCATTGCTGTAGCGGATGGCGTCAGTGGCAACGCCGGTGGTGGTGAAGCTTCTGAGATGACGATACGTACGGTAAGCTCTGACTATTATGCTACACCTGACACATGGGAGCCATTGGTCGCACTGGATAAGGTATTAACCGCGGCCAATCGATGGTTAATCGCCCAGGCCAATGCCAACCGCGATATGGCGGGCATGGCAACCACTTTGTCGCTGTTATTGTTACGTGGTCAGCGTTATTACTCTGCCCATGTCGGTGATACCCGCATTTATCTTTTACGTGATGGCGTCATGAAACAGCTGACCACCGACCATGTATGGGATAGGCCTGACATGCGTCATGTGTTAAAACGTGCCGTAGGTTTAGACCAACACTTAGCGGTAGATTTTGGTGAAGGCGCACTACAGGTAGGTGACGTGTTTGCACTGATGAGTGACGGCGTTTGGGAAACCTTAGGTGAGAAAGGCATTCATAAAGCACTTGGTCTTTATGATAACCCGCAAATGATATGCGACCATCTCACCAAGACGGCTATAGAAAAAGGTAGTCAGGATAACTCCACCGCGGTTGCCATCAAGATCACGCAATTGGGTGAAGATACCTTGTCGGAGTTATTGGCAGGCGGCAAGCACTTAGCCGTGCCGGACAAGCTTAACATCGGTGAAACGATAGACGATTTTGAGGTGGTAGAAATACTGCACGAATCGCGTGCGAGTTTGCTATACAAAGTGCGTCATACGCAAACCAAGCAATTGTTTGTGTTAAAGACTTTGCAGCCCTTGTTAGCGGCTGATATTGATAGTTGTAACGGCCTACTTAATGAAGAATGGCTGGCAAAACGTGTGGTGTCACAATATGTGCCGCAGGTATTTCCGATGTCGGTAGAGAAACGTAGCAAACTCTACTACATCATGAGCTGGCATGAAGGCGCAACCTTACAACAGCGCATTGATAGCGGCCACCACTTTACAGTGGCGGGTGCGGCAAAAATTGGGGTGGATATGTTGCGCGGCATAGGCGCATTGCATCGCTTGAACATTGTGCACAGAGACATCAAGCCGGCTAATGTGCATCAAGCCAGTGACCAGCGCTTACGCATATTGGATTTAGGTGTTGCACTCAGCAGTGGCGTGGGTAAAATCGAAGCCATGCAAAATCCAGGTACGCCCAGCTTTATGGCACCTGAGTTATTTAATGGAGAGGTTGCCACGGCACAAAGCGATATTTATGCGGCTGGCGTGACTTTGTACCATTTGCTCACGCGTAAATATCCGTATGGTGAAATTGAACCGTTTCAGCATCCAAAATTTGGTTTGCCGATTCCACCAACACGATATCGTCCAGACATACCGTATTGGTTAGAGAATATAATACTGAAAGCGATTGCACGTGATGCAAAAACGCGGTTCGAAACCGCAGAAGAAATGTTACTGGCGCTTGAGCATGGTGAATTGAAGCCGATCCTGGCACCGACGCGTACACCGTTGATTGCGCGCGCCAGACTGGTTAAATGGCAATGGATTGCTATTTTCTCGTTGATTTTGAATTTTTTATTGATGTATCTATTAGTAGTTTCTTAATAGTTGTAGTTTCTTAACAGAAACTTTTGT
>DATHXI010000090.1:0-7107 GCA_035459705.1 Methylotenera sp.
TATGCCTTCATTCACGCGACTGTGAAATAGGTTCACATTTCCTAAGAACTGATAGACAAATGGTGATGCGGGTTGGTCATATACTTCTTGCGGCGAGCCGATTTGTTCAACCTTACCGTGATTCATCACAACAATACGGTCTGCAACTTCCAAAGCTTCTTCCTGGTCATGCGTAACGAACACACTGGTGATATGTAGTTCATCATGCAGGCGACGCAGCCAACGACGTAAGTCTTTACGTACTTTGGCATCTAATGCACCGAATGGCTCATCTAATAATAAGACTTTAGGTTCAACGGCTAAGGCACGTGCCAAGGCAATACGCTGACGCTGACCACCTGACAATTGAGGCGGATAGCGGTCTGCCAGCCAATCCAATTGCACCAGCTCTAGTAGCTCATGCACGCGACGTTGAATCTCATTTTCACTAGGACGGGTTTTTTTAGGGCGCACGCGCAGACCAAACGCAACGTTTTCAAATACCGTCATGTGGCGAAACAGCGCATAGTGTTGGAACACAAAGCCGACTTGACGATCACGCACGTCATGATTGGTTGCGTCAGTTCCATGAAAATGGATGCTACCGGCGTCCGGCGTTTCCAGACCGGCAATGATGCGTAGCAATGAGGTTTTGCCGCAACCGGAGGGGCCTAGCAGCGCTACTAGTTCGCCACTTGGCACATCTAAACTGACATTGTTCAAGGCACTGAAGCTGCCAAAATTCTTTTGAATGTTACGAATTTCGATACTCATTTTGATTCCAGTCTATTAAATATTTGAAGCTATAGTGATTAAGCAGCTTCATTTCTGAGCGCATTCTTTGCCGTTTGCCATTCCACATATGATTTAAGGGCAAGTGTAAACAACGCTAAGAAGGCTAATAATGAAGCCACAGCAAACGCGGCTGCATAGTTATATTCGTTGTAGAGAATTTCTACATGTAGCGGCATTGTGTTGGTCAGACCACGTATATGGCCTGAAACTACTGATACAGCCCCAAACTCGCCCATGGCACGGGCGTTGGTGAGAATCACACCGTATAGCAAGCCCCATTTCACATTGGGAATGGTGATGCGCCAGAATATCTGCCAGCCAGAAGCGCCTAATACTAGACCAGCCTCTTCTTCCTCTTTACCCTGTGCTTGCATCAACGGGATAAGCTCACGCGCAATGAATGGAAAGGTGACGAATATGGTGGCGAGCACAATACCGGGAATCGCAAATACTACTTTCATATCGTGATCTGATAACCATTCACCAAACCAGCCTTGCAGGCCAAATATCAATACATAGATCAAACCGGCAATGACAGGTGATACAGCAAAAGGCAGGTCGATTAAGGTGATAAGGATGCTTTTACCCCTAAACTCAAACTTTGCAATTGACCATGCCGCCGCCAAGCCAAACACTAAATTGAGAGGCAATGCGATAGCTGCAGCAATTACGGTTAATTTAATGGCGGCAAGCGCATCAGGTTCAATAATCGCAGCAAAGTAAGTTTCAAAACCCTTGCGCAACCCTTCGGTGAATACGGCTGCCAAGGGCACAAATAAGAACATGCTCAAAAAGACCAATACGACAGCAATCAGTGACCAGCGTATCCACACAGGTTCAGAGGTTGCACGGCTACGCGCAACCCTTGTGTTGTAACGGGTATATTGAGAGGTGTTAGGTAAAGTAGCGGTTTGTGACATGTGAGGCCTTATATTTTCTTTTATAAATTTATCTTTAATTCATCCCCAGAGTTTATCTGGAGGCTGTTAATCGGTGATTGGTCCACCATTGCAAAATGTTTACCAGCAGCAATAAGACAAAAGAAATGAGTAGCATGACGACTGCAACGGCGGTAGCGCCAGCGTAGTCATATTGTTCAAGCTTGGTGATGATGATCAACGGCGTGATTTCAGAAACCATAGGCATATTGCCCGCGATGAAAATAACTGAGCCATATTCGCCAATCGCCCGGGCGAAAGCCAATGCAAAGCCAGTTAACAGCGCAGGCCAAATGGCAGGAAGGATAATTTTGACAAAAGTTTGCCAGCGATTAGCACCCAAGCTGGCGGCGGCTTCTTCAATTTCTGCCTCTAAATCTTCTAGTACAGGCTGTACCGTACGTACTACAAACGGTAAACCAATAAAGGTAAGTGCGACGATAACGCCCAACGGCGTGAATGCAACCTTAACGCCTAATGGCTCAAGCCAGCTACCAATCCAGCCATTGCCAGCATAGACTGCCGTGAGTGCGATGCCAGCCACTGCAGTTGGCAGGGCAAAAGGCAAGTCGACGAGTGCGTCGATAATTTTTTTACCAGGAAAAGCATAACGAACTAATACCCAGGCGGTGAGTAGGCCAAATACAGCATTAATCAAAGCGCCTATGAACGAGGCACCAAATGTGAGCTTGTATGAGGCAACGACTCGAGGCGCCGTAACTACTGTCCAAAACTCGTCCAAACTCAATTCGGTTGTCTTGATAAACGCTGCAGCCAAGGGAATCAGCACAATCAGGCTTAGGTAAAAGATGGTGTAACCTAGGGATAGGTTAAAGCCAGGAAGTACGTTTTTTTGTTTTGCCATAATCATCATTCATTCGTGTGAGCAGTTATGCAACTAGTTAAGCAATTAACTTAGATTAACTTGGGCATAGTTTTAATAGGGCGTAATTTAACAGAGCACGATATAACTTAAAAATAATATATTCCTATATTGATATAATTAATAACCATATTGAATGGTTGAGGGATAAAGATATTCCCTATGTAGGCATGAAACCTACACGGGGAATATTCAATAGATTTGATGAGTACCTAGATTTAATTTCTAGGCAACTTTCCTAATGATCGCCCTAGCCGAGGCTGGTTTGAAGAGTTTAGAGGGTTGCAATTCTTTCGCGATTACTGGTTTTCCTAAGAAGTAACCTTGTAGCAGCGTGCTTCCAGATTGAACTGCAATGTCTAACTGCGCTTGGGTTTCAATACCCTCAATGATAGGTTTGGCGCCTAGGTCACGAATAATATTGATCAGGCTTGGTAATATCTTTCTTACTTTGGGATTATTTTCAGCCTCGTGAATAATGGTTAGATCCAGTTTTACGTATTCAGGAGATAGTTTCCACAATCTATCCAAGTTCGAGTGCTTCTTACCAAAGTCATCTATCGCAATGTGGTAGCCACGGTCGCGATAATTCTCAATTGCATCCGCCAGTTTTTTATCATTTTCAATGCCGCTTTCCTGAATTTCAATCACCACACGGTCGGTCGGTACAGAGTTTGCGTGCAGAATGCGCTCAAACACTTTGCCATGTGCGTTAACCTCAGCCAGTAATTTGGGGTGCACATTCAAAAATAGCAGGCCATTTTCAGCGTAAATCTGGCGGAAATTAAGTACATGTAACGTTCTGCTGACGCGGTCGAATTGCACCAGTTTGCCAGACTGTTCGGCATAGCTGAATGCAAATTCAGGAGTGCTGGCCAACTCACCACCTAGTGACGGTCTCAGCAAAGCTTCATGGCCAATTAAATCGCCAGCTTCGCTGTCGTAAATAGGCTGGAAAGCACTATTGAGCTGCACGCCTAAATACGTGCTGTTAAATTCGCCGGTAGATTGTTCTGCTAAACCATATTCATCCAGATCCAGAAATAAGGATTCTTTAAGTTGTAGTCTGAGCTTCTCTACGTGAGGAGCAGCAATTTTTAAGTTTTTAGTTTTAGGTTCTGACATTTTTTTTGTCCTTATTTATTTCTAATTATTCTTTAATAAATCTGGTTGCTACTTTGGATATATTTGATCACTTGATATAAATCTGATCGAAAGTGCCACCATCTGCAAAATGTGTTTTCTGTGCTTTTGCCCAGCCACCAAATAACTCGTCCACACTGAATAGAGTCAGTGGTTTGAAGTCTGCTTTATGTTTGGCAGCTATAGTTTCAAGGCGCGGTCGTAAGTAATGTTTAGCTGCAATTTCTTGGCCAGCCTCAGAGTAGTGATAATCCACATAGGCCTGTGACACAACGCGTGTACCGTGTTTGTTGACGTATTTATCGACAATGGTGACTGGATTTTCAGCCAAAATACTGGCTGATGGATACACCACATCAAACTCATCACCCAGTTCTTTCTTGATGAGATTCACTTCATTTTCAAAAGTCAGTAATGCATCACCAATATCTCGCTGCGCAAAAGTGGTCGTTGCGCCACGTCCACCCGTATCTAGAACAGGCACATTTTTGAAAAGTTTGCTGACGAACTCTTTGGCCTGAACGTCATTACCGCCTTTTTTGAGCACATAACCCCAAGCAGCCAAATAGCTATACTTGCCGTTGCCTGATGTTTTAGGGTTCGGAATAATCACGCCAACACCAGGTTTAATTAGGTCATCCCAATCTTTAATGTTTTTTGGGTTGCCCTTACGCACCAAAAATACCGTTGTAGAGGTAGTTGGTGCGCTAGCGTTGGGTAAGCGTTTTTGCCAATCTTTCGGAATCAATCTGCCACGGTCGTACAAAATATCAATATCAGGCGCTTGATTCATTGTGATCACGTCAGCTTCTAAGCCGTCGGTCACCGCACGCGCCTGTTTGCTGGAGCCACCATGCGATTGATTGATAGTCACAGTCTCACCGGTTTTCTGTTTCCAGTATTTGGCAAACGCCGGGTTGAAGTCTTTGTAGAACTCTCGGGTTACATCGTATGAAACATTCAGCAGGGTGCTATCGGCTAATGCGATTGATGGAAATGAAGCTGCTGCTGAAAGTAGCAGGCCAGTAAGTAAAACCTTCTTAAACATGTAAGTTACCTTTGATGACAATATCGAATGTGTGCACTTTAAGTAATCATCAAAATAATGTAAAAGAATAATAAATAATATAAATATAAATATATGGAATATAAAAGTGGTTTCGAGAATATACAGAGACACTCTATTTTTAGTTCGGAGAGTGGTGTATATTGCAATTAATTAAATAAATTTAGGGTTGTGGTCGTACAGAAGTCATTTTGTATTTTTATAAGTTAGCTTGTGCTGACCGGACAACCGGAAGCCAGCGTGTCGAGAGACCGCTGGCTTTTTTGTTTTCTGGCGCCACGATTTACGGCTAAAAATGATGAATCTTCTACGGATCTAAATTGAAAAAATTAAGATTGAAAAAATTAAGAAATATGAAAACAAATCAACGTCATGAATTAAGTGCTGCTGAGGTTACATCAGTGAATGACTTGGGTATCAGCCAAATCGTTTCGCAGTTGCGCGACTTGCGATTGGCTTCGCTTGAGCATAGAAAGCGGCGCGATAGGCCACCTAAGTTGCCGTCACGCAAAGTATTGCAGTCAATTGTTGAAGGCTTAGGTGCGGCAATGTTTCCTAACCGTCTAGGTTTGCCAGACTTGAAAGATGAAGGATTGGACTACTTTGTTGGTCACACGCTCGATGTAGTGTTGCGTGACTTGGTGACTCAGGTAAAGCTAGAGCTGAACTTTGCAGCTGATACGCTCAATCAATTAGAAAGAAATACAGAAGTAGTCGCTACAGAAGCCGCTAAAACGCCTGTAGAAATTGTGCGGGAATTCGCCAAACAGTTGCCAACCATTCGTTTGTTATTAGACACCGATATTAAAGCCGCTTTTGAAGGCGACCCGGCAGCTAGGAGCGTGGATGAAGTGTTGGTGTGCTATCCGGGCATATTGGCCATTATTCACTATCGGCTTGCCCACGTGTTACATCAACTGGGGTTGCCATTGATTGCCCGTATGGTTTCCGAGATTGCGCATTCTGCTACAGGTATTGATATTCACCCAGGTGCGCAGATTGATGAAAGATTTTTTATCGATCATGGCACTGGTGTGGTGATAGGCGAAACGACGATTATCGGCAAGCATGTGCGTATCTACCAAGCTGTGACGCTAGGCGCTAAGCGCTTTCCTACTGATGAAGACGGCAACTTACTTAAAGGCCATGCACGCCATCCAATTGTAGAAGATGACGTGGTGATTTATGCCGGCGCCACTGTATTGGGGCGCATCACGATTGGCCAGGGCTCCTCTATCGGCGGCAACGTGTGGCTCACACGCAGCGTCCCGGCCAATAGCAACATCACGCAAGCACAAAACTTGGCAAGTCCACTTAATGCGGCAATCCCGGCTACGTCAAACAAAAGCAATTTAACTAACACGCAAGACATTTCACAAACACATTAGCCCATATTATTAGGAGATTTACATGGCAGAACAACAGATTCAAACTGCATTAGGCGACGTAGCCGCACGGACGCTTGCCAATGCAACTAAAACGGTACCGATGCTCAGTACCATTTCACCACGCTGGTTGGTACATTTATTACAGTGGGTGCCGGTAGAAGCAGGTATTTACCGCGTCAATCAAGCTAAAGACCCAAACGCCATCGAAGTTGATTGCTCTGCAAAAGATGAACGCGAACTACCAGCGACTTTTGTGGATTACGAAGAGTGGGGTCGTGAATATGTACTGAACGCTGTGAATACCGTGGTGGATGTGCATACCCGTGTATCAGATTTATACAGCAGCCCGCATAACCAAATCAAAGAGCAATTACGCCTGACGATTGAAACTGTTAAAGAGCGCCAAGAAAGTGAACTGATTAATAACGCTGAATACGGTTTGTTAAATAATGTAGCTGCTTCACAAAAAGTAAAATCACGCACTGGTGCACCTACACCAGATGATTTTGACGAATTACTTGCAAAGGTTTGGAAAGAACCAGCTTTCTTCTTAGCGCATCCACAAGCGATTGCTGCGTTCGGCCGCGAGTGCACTCGTCGTGGCGTGCCACCACCAACCGTAGCGTTGTTTGGTTCACAGTTCATTACATGGCGCGGTGTGCCGATTATCCCTTGCGATAAACTCAGAGTGACTAAAGGCAAAACCAACATCTTGTTATTGCGCACCGGTGAAAGTCGCCAAGGCGTGGTTGGTTTGTATCAACCTAATCTACCAGGCCAACAAAGCATGGGCTTGTCAGTGCGTTTTATGGGCATCAACCATAAAGCCATTGCCTCATACCTGGTCTCGCTTTATTGCTCACTCGCAGTGTTAACGGATGATGCGATTGCAGTGCTAGAGAATGTCGATGTAGG
>DATHXI010000091.1:0-2946 GCA_035459705.1 Methylotenera sp.
TTGGCTTAATGCGTCTAAAAACTTCTGGGAAACTGTAAACTTGAGCTACTGATTGTTAGTCAAAATTTTACGCAAAACATTACATCGAATTCTAAATTAGTTCTAAATTCGCACCCTAATCGCATTACTGAATTCTAATCTACAACATGTCTTTAAACGCTTTATATGTTGACTTTAACTCTTACTTTGCTTCGGTAGAGCAACAGTTGCACCCAGAATTGCGTGGCAAACCCATCGGCGTGTTGGCTGTGCTGGCAGAAACTACGTGCTGTATCGCCGCTAGTTATGAGGCAAAAAAGTTCGGTATTAAAACCGGCACCGGTGTGCGCGATGCTCGTCAGTTGTGCCCCGATATGATTTTTGTACAGGCACGTCCGCCGCTTTATGTAGAGTTCCACCATAAGTTGATTGAGATTGTAGAAAGCTGCACGCACGTAGAAAAAGTGCTGTCGATTGATGAAATGGTGTGCAAGTTGACAGGTAGTCAGCAGGTGCCGGAGAACGCGCTGAAACTCGCTGCGAAAATCAAACGCGAGATTACTAAGCAGGCAGGTGAGTTCATCAAATGCTCTATTGGTATTGCGCCGAATACATTCATCGCCAAAGTGGCATCCAATATGCAAAAGCCGGATGGCTGCGTGCTGATTGAGCAGCATGAGCTGCCGCAACGTTTGTATGGCTTAGAGTTGCGCGCTTTGAACGGCATTGGCCGGCAAATGGAAGCACGCTTAAATCGCTACAAGATCACGACGGTTGAGCAGTTGTACGCAGCGAACCGTAACCAGCTACAAACAGCGTGGGGCAGCGTAGAAGGTGAGCGCATGTACGACAAACTGCGCGGCATAGAGCCTTATTATGTAAAGAATGCGCGCAGTAGCTTAGGGCATTCGCATGTAATGCCGCCGGAACAGCGTAATTTCAGTGGCGTGCGCGCAGTGTTGCATCGCTTGTTGCAAAAAGCCTGCATGCGTATGCGCAGTTATGAATTGCTCGCGTCGAACATAAGTGTGAAAGTAAAATTTAGAAACCAACCCAGTTGGAACCTAGAGAGCGCAATCTCGCCAACCGATAGCACGGTACGCTTGACCGAGGCGTTAGAGATTTTTTTGAAACAATACCCAAAGACCAAGCATGAGCCTTATGCGGTGGGGGTGTCATTTACGGGTTTGATGACAGCAGATGAAGTGGCGCGCGACTTGTTTCAAATAGAACCGCTGGAGAATGAGAAAAAGCTGAACAAGGCGATTGATACGTTGAACCTGAAGTTTGGCAAAAATACCATTTACTTTGGCGGTGCGCATGATGCGCTAAAAGATGCGCCGATGCGGATTGCCTTCAATCACATTCCGGACCCAATTATAGAGGGTGACGAAACCCCAAAAAAAAGGCCAAATACAAAAAGCACCTAGCCCTTTTAAGTCAGTCTATTGCTGCTATCAAGCTTACTGACTAAGTTATTTTGTTTTTGCCATGCAGTCTCTGCATTTGCCTTTGGCTTCATCGTAGCCTTTAATCGCTTCCAGACCTTTTACATTGGTCATAATCGTATCATCCAAAACCGCCTCACCCATTTTGGCGCCAGTAATGTCTGCGCCAGTTAAATCGGCTTTGCTTAAATCGGCACGGAATAAATCAGTATTGCGCAAATTGGCGTTTCTTAAATCGGCGAATTTTAGATTACAACGATTAAGGTCTGCACCTTCAAAGTTGGTATTGGTGAACTTGCCGCCAATTGCATCAAAACGCATGGCGCCCATCGGTTGGTTGCCAATATCTAAACCGTAGCGGCCTTTTTTAACAATGGCATTGCTCATGTCCACATTGCCCAGCGTACCTATCATACGGGCGTTGGTAAGGTTGGCGCCTTGAAAATTGGTTTTGTCGAATATCGCCTGAAAGATGGTGGCATCAGTCAGGTTTGCTTTGCTTAGATTGGCATTCTCTAACCTTGCGAGGTTCAAGTAGCTATTTTGCATATTGGCCCCGCTCAGATTTGCACCTATCAAATAAGCACCAAAGAAGCTGGTGTTGGTCATGTTGCAGTGGCGCAGATCCATGCCTTTAAAATCTAAGTAACCCACGTCTTTGTTTGAGAGGTCACAGTTCTTACTCTTGATTTGGCTTAGCGCCTGTTCTTGTGTGAGTTTTTTACGCTCTACTTCATCAGTTTTGGCCATACTTTTGGTCATACTTTTATCCATGGTTTTGGCAGAATTCTTTGCATAGAACATGACCGCTTTATCAATCATGCCTTGTCGGTCAGCCGCAAATAAGGCGCGGGCACTTTCGTTACTGAAGCAATAGGTTTTGCCGCCAAAGACTTCATTGACCTTGCAATCTGTTTTAACCAACA
The DNA here is from genome assembly GCA_035459705.1 of Methylotenera sp. Lineage (GTDB taxonomy): Bacteria > Pseudomonadota > Gammaproteobacteria > Burkholderiales > Methylophilaceae > Methylotenera. The sequence continues at coordinate 2,354 of DATHXI010000091.1, forward strand.
TGTTATTAGACAAGCCATTAGTGCAGTGATTGTCGAACTCACCTGCATAGACGTGACTGGCAAAAACCAAACCAGCTAGCAGGATTAAATGTTTAATCTTATTCATGATATTTCTCCAATGTCTGCTTTATGGGTTAGCAGTTAGATGCATTATTCGCGCTAAACGTTCAAGACTATGTAACTGCTGTCACATAGCGATAAAAATACTTTTTTAGTGGCAAAAACCACTTTCATGAAAATCATTAGTTACAAACTGTTAACAATTGGCGGTAGGCTGAATCGAAAATTGCCGCGTTGAATGATCATCTGCAAAATTAACAGCAGAGATTAAAAGTAAAAGAATTAATCACTTAATAAAGTAGTACTTAATAAAAGTAGTAATCAAATTCTAGAAATAGAGGAGAAGTAAAATGCGCAGTATCAAGACGAACGTTTTAACAGGTATGCGAGTGAAGTTATTAGTGCCAGCATTGTTGGCAGCAGGCTTTTCTGTGCCAGCCATGGCGACGGATCAATATATCGATACTGCTCGTGTACTTTCAGTGTCACCACAAACTGAGCGTGTGAATGTGCCACGTCAAGAATGCCGTACA
>DATHXI010000092.1:0-10494 GCA_035459705.1 Methylotenera sp.
TCCACAAGCACCCACACTTATCAGTTGTTATATTGTTAAAGAGCTTTTTTACTACCGTTAAAAGTGAATCACTTTTCAGTAGCTCGTTACCGCTTTGCGTTAACGAGGTGCGCATTATACAGAGCTTTTGAAGGCCGTCAACATTAAATTTAAAACATTTTTTGTTGACCGTATGTTGCTAAAAATACTTGGTTGCACCACTATCGGGTACCGCAAAAATCTAAAGCGCTACGCACTTTGATTTATTGGTTGCGGGAACAGGATTTGAACCTGTGACCTTCGGGTTATGAGCCCGACGAGCTGCCAGACTGCTCCATCCCGCGTCCGATTCGACATATGTTGCGTCGAGAGGTGAGACTATAGCAAACCTTGGGGTGACTGACAAGAAGATTCGGAGATTTTTATGATTAATTTCAGATGGAAATGACATGCAGAAGACATATCGTCCAAAATTTATTTCTATAAAACCAAGGTTTATTGCATTAAATCACGTACATAGGCGAGATCAGCTTCGGTATCCACACCAGCTGCTGGTGCATTATCAGAAATAGCGACAGCTATTTTATAGCCTTGATGCAATACACGAAGCTGCTCAAGGCTTTCGAATTGCTCAATAGCAGCAGGCTTTAAATTAGCATACTCTTTTAGGAACTTTGCACGATAGGCATATATACCTATATGTCGATAAGCAGGTATACCTAATGGCAACTCAGATTGAGTAAAAGTATCTCTAGGATATGGAATAGGCGCACGACTGAAATAAAGTGCGTTACCTTGCTCGTCTAACACTACTTTTACTATATTAGGATTTAAGAAATCCGCCTTACTATGAATAGCATGGCATGCCGTTGCCATTACGGCATCTTTACTGCTGGCTAAAGCAGCGGCAACCTCAATAATGAGTGAAGCTTCAATTAATGGCTCATCACCCTGCACGTTAACGACAATCGCATCATCCAACCAACCTTCATGCAATGCCACTTCGGCAATACGGTCTGTACCGCTGGCATGATCGGATCGCGTCATCACCGCTTTATGACCTGACTGATGGACTGACTCAAGGATACGCACATCATCTGTTGCAACAACTACGTGCTCGGCGCCACTTTGCTTAGCACGTTCAGCCACCCAAACCACCATAGGCTTCCCAGCAATATCCAGCAAAGGCTTGCCCGGTAGCCTTGTACTGGCGTAGCGGGCGGGAATCACAACATGAAACTTGGGTGCATCTATATTCGAACTACTCAATTTCTTCGTCATCCGCTAGTTTGCGCGCTTCATCTTCCAGCATGACAGGAATGCCATCTTTAATGGGATAAGCTAAGCGTGCCGATTTAGAAATCAACTCATTAGTTGCCTTGTTATAGGTGAGCGGACCTTTGGTCACCGGACAAACCAGAATTTGCAAAAGCTTTGTATCCATTTTGTTACCTCAATTTATTTAATACTATCGCCATTAAATCACTTTCTATTGCTGCATTCACAGGCAACACCCAAAAATTAGGTTTTGCGAATGCTTGGCATTTCACCGCATCCTTTTCTGTCATTAACACAATATCGGCGGTGACGGACTCAAAATCCTGCAGTTGGAATGCATAGTGATCTGGGTACGCCTTACTTTGAAAGTAGAGACCCATATGCTGCAATTGCTGAAAAAATCGCTCTGGATTCCCGATACCAGCAATCGCCAAAACCTGCTGATTGGCAAATGCCTGTGGCCCACATTTTTTAGTAGCATCCATTAGATTATAGAAGTTGCCCGACTCAAGCTGCATTTCAACTGAAGTAATGCCTGCAATATTCAAGGGCTTTTCCAGCTTGCCATTAATCACGACCGCATCCACATCACTTAATCTTGCCTTAGATTCGCGCAAAGGCCCTGCGGGAAGCAATGCCTCATTAGCCAGGCCTATTGCACCATCGACCACAGCAATCTCTACATCACGCTGCAAACGATAATGTTGCAAACCATCATCGCTAATGATGACGTTACATTCCGGATGCGCTTGCAATAATGCCCGCCCAGCTTCGATACGATTAGCGCTAACAAACACCGGGCAATCAGTACTCTTTGCAATTAAGACCGGCTCATCACCTACCTCACGTGGATTACTGCTTGTAGATACGGCTTGTACTTGCTGAATATTACCGCCATAGCCCCTGCTAATAACTCCCGGCGTATAGCCTGCGAGCTGCAGTTGTCCTACAAGCCAAATAACGAGAGGCGTTTTACCGGTACCGCCAACATTGATATTACCAACAACAATAACGGGAACGGCTAATTTATAGCTTTTCAACCAACCAACTTGGTAGAGCGATTTTCTAAGAAAGGTAAGACCAGAAAATAACCATGACAGCGGCACCAGAAAAATGTGCCATAAGGTGTAAGTTTCCCACTGCTTTTGAAACCAGCTAGCCATTTAAAGACCTGACCTAGAGCCCTGGCCGGCCAGATTAACTAAATTGTTTTTGATACAACTTGGCATAGTGACCGTCTTGTTTAATTAACGCATCGTGTGTGCCGCTTTCAACAATCTTGCCCTGCTCCATCACCATGATGCGATCTGCGTTCTCAATAGTGCTCAGACGATGTGCAATCACGATACTGGTACGGTTTTGCATCAGTGTATCTAGTGCAGCTTGCACATGTTGTTCAGACTCTGTATCCAACGCCGAAGTTGCTTCATCCAATAATAAAATTGGTGCGTTTTTCAAAATCGCGCGCGCGATTGCAATACGCTGGCGCTGCCCACCAGACAAGCGAACACCGCGATCACCGATTTCATTTTGCAAACCATTTGGCAACTGCTGAATAAAATCCCACGCATGTGCTGCAATGGCGGCTTTAATCACTTCTTCTTCACTCGCATTGCGCAGCACACCGTAAGCGATGTTATTGAATACAGTGTCATTGAACAAGATAACATCTTGACTGACGAGCGAAAATTGCTCACGCAGATTAGCTAATGGCAATGATCTAATATCCACACCATCCAACAATACCTGACCTTGTTGCAACTCATAAAATCTAGGCAGCAAATTAACAAGCGTGGTTTTACCGCCACCCGAGCGACCCACTAAAGCTAATTTTTCACCGGGCTTAATGTTAAAGCTAATATCATTTAGTGCAGGACGTTTGGCATTGTTATAAGTGATTCCAACATGCTTAAATTCAATGTCGCCGCGGCTTCTAGGTATAGGTTTATCACCTTCGTCCACCTCTGGTTTTACGTCAATGACTGCAAACACGCTTTGTGCAGCTGCAAGTGCAACCTGCAGCTCTTCATTCATCTCTGTTAAATGTTTAATTGGCGAAATTAACATGAGTAAGGCGCCTACAAACGCCGCAAATTCACCCGCGCTGAATCGACCCACTGCATAATAAACCACTAACCCTAATGAAACCGCCGCTAAAAGTTCTACTACCAAACTATTTAAGCCGGAGATTCGTGCCAAACGAATTTGCATGTGCCGGTTTTTACCTGCTATTTTTGCAAAACGTTCATTTTCATAATTCATAGCACCAAAGATTTTGACGATACGCTGGCCTGAAATGGCTTCTTCCGCCACCTTGGTCATCTCGCCCACAGTTTGTTGCACTTGCTTGCCGGCACTGCGTAACTTAGGTGTCATCCGACTTAGATATAGCGCCATAATAGGTGCGACTAAAGCAAATATTAAGGTTAAACGCCAATCCAAATACAGCATATAGCCTACGATACCAATTGCCGTTAAGGAATCGCGCACCAAGGTCAATGTTGAGCGTGTAGCCGCACTGGCCATCTGCTCTACATCATAAGTGAGTTTTGAAATGACAATGCCAGCAGATTGGTCATCAAAAAAACTAATTGGAAACAACATTAACCGGCGAAACGTGTGTAGTCGTAGGTCTTCGACTACGCGGCGTGCAACATAACGCATAGCAAAGCCTGAAATAAAGCCGGATACTCCTCGCAATGCCATAAGACCAAACAGCATGAATGGAAGATAGGCGATTTTATCCGCAGATTGTTTTACAAAGCCTTCATCAGTCACCTGCTTAATAGTCGCTAAAAAAGCGGTATTAGTCGCAGATAGAACTACTAACCCTAAAATTCCGCCAAAAAATACAAACTTATATTTCCACGCATATTTAAATAAGCGTAGATATAAAACTTTGGCATTTTGGACTTTGGAAGTGTCTAGCCTAGCTAGTTTATTGGCAGATCTCGACATAATTAATGTCGACTAAGCGTTTTAAATGCCTGATCAAAGCATGCAGAAATTAAAAACATTAAAATTTAAGGGCCTGTTTTTACTTGAGTAGCAAATGTAATATGTGTGTAGCCTGCGATGCGTGAGGCTTCCATGACATTCACTACAGATTGATGCGTACTGTCAGCATCTGCATTGATGATGACGGTAGGCTCTTTTCCACCGTTAGCAGCAGCTTGCAAGGCCGCACTGATTGCTGTGACTGACTTATCGGCAACCTCTTTACCATTGATGACATATTTGCCAGTAGCATCAACACCTACTTCAATAGTCAATGGTTTTTCTTGCGGCGCATTGGCTTCAGCTGTCGGCAGATTGATTTGTAGCTCACTGGTACGAGAGAAGGTAGCACTCACTACCAAGAAAATAATAATCACCAGCAATACGTCAATCAACGGTACGAGATTCATCTCGAGGTCTTCATGGCGTCTTCCACGTTGAAAATTCATATGTATTCCTTAATTGATAAATTTAAGCAATCGCGTTTGTGCAAGGCACCCGAATGAAGACAGTATATTTAATACGGCAAATGAGGGTAACGAAGCACAGGCGTGATTGAAAAATTTATTTCCTTTCGCCGTGAAGAATTTCTACGAGTTTGATCGCCTGTTGTTCCATATCTACTAACAAACCATCTACTTTTGAACGGAAATAACGGTAAGCAATCATCGCTGGCACCGCAACTACAATACCTGCGGCAGTGTTATACAAGGCAACTGAAATGCCACGGGCAAACTGCGCCACATCGTGACCAGTCGATGTAAATGCGCCGAACAATTCCACCATACCAATCACTGTACCCAACAAGCCTAGCAATGGCGCCACGGTTGCAATAGTACCTAGTGTAGAAAGGTATCTTTCCAGTTTGTGCGCTACAGCGCGACCGGTTTCTTCGATAGCCTCTTTGGTGATTTCACGCGAATTTTTAGCATTAGCCAAGGCGCTTGCAAACACCTGGCCCAATACAGAATGCTGTTCCAAACGGCTGATTGTTTCTTTAGTAACGCCGCCCTTGGCTAGCCATGTTTGTACCTCTGGCAGTAGATTTTTAGGTGCAACGGCACCTTCACGCAATGCAAAAAACCGTTCACCTATAATCGCTAACGCTACGACAGATGCAATGATAAGCGGCCAAATTGGCCATCCTGCCGCTAAAATAATTTGCCACACGGTGCAACTCCCTAAAATTCAAAAAAACTATTAAATTCCATATAAAACGAGGGAAATTTATCCCTGCGATACTTTATCTTGTAGTCTGCGTTTGGGCAAGCCTCGTTTACTGTATATCTTGCCAATAACGTTTATTTTGCTTACGCCAGCTTATTACCTTGATTTTAGACTTAGCTTCGAAAGTTAGTTCCAATGCACCATGATAATCAGAGCGATAAATCAAACTATCAACGGCCTGATAACGCTCAACAATGACTGGTTTTGGATGCTTAAAACGATTCAGGTAACCCATAGTAAAAACGCTCACACTAGGCTGTACTGCTGCAACAAAATCTAAAGTCGATGAGGTTTTACTGCCATGATGCGGCACAACAAGGACATCGCTCTTCAAGCTTGCAGCACGCGATTCTAACAATGCTTGTTCAGCTTGTTTTTCAATATCGCCGACCAGCAAGATACTGCCAGCTTGACTGGTGATTTTGAGTACACAGCTGCGATTGTTATCTTTGATGGCTGCATCACTGTAGCTTTCAACACTTGGATGCAGCACTTCAAACTGCACCTCCTCCCATGTCCAAACCTGCCCGGACGAACATCGTATGTTTTGCTGTGCGGTGAGTGTTTGTACCCTCGGCGTAAATGAGCTGGCGAGCCACGCTACCGGTATCTGTGCAACTACCGACTGCATGCCGCCACTATGGTCAATATCATCATGGCTCACCAAGAATCCATCAATTTTTTTGATGCCTTCACCACGTAGGAACGGCACAACGATACGACTCCCCGCGTCACTTTGTTCGCTGTATTTTGGGCCTGCGTCATAAAGCAAAGTATGTTTTGCCGTTTGCACCACCACACTCAAGCCCTGCCCCACATCTAGCACCGTGACTTTCATATCCCCCAACACGGGCCTAGCTGGAGCAACTAGAAACATCGGCAATACGCCTACCAAACCCAGCCAGCGCATAGGGAAACCACGCGGTAATAACAACCAGAGTACGCCTAATATCGCAGGCAATAAGGTCCAAACAGGGGGTGCATGTTGCTGCCAGGTCACAATCGACGATTGATTCAGCCAGTTAAGTGCCCACATGCATCCCGTCAGAACTTGGTATGACAAGTGAAGCAGCGTATCGATTGGCAAAAAACTACCCAACAGCGCTAACGGTGTCACGACAAAACTAATGAGCGGAATAGCAAACGCATTGGCAATAGGCGAAATAATCGAAGCCTGATTGAACATCACCAGCAACAACGGTAGCATGCCTATCGTCACCGCCCATTGCGTTTTCAGTGCAGCAATCAACCAATGCGGTTGACCGATACGCGCACCTAGTGCGTAAGCCAACATCGCCACTGCACCAAATGATAGCCAGAACCCAGGTGCAATGACCGCCCATGGGTCGATGAACACCACCACGAACAACGCAATCGCCAACACTTGAGAAATCGCAAACTGCCGACCTGTCCACAGAACAATTGCGAAGACCATGAGCATATACAGCGTGCGCTGCGTGGGTACTGAAAAGCCGGCAATCAATGCATACAGCAGCGCAGTAATAACGCCAGCAATGGTGGCTGCCTTGCGTGTTGGTAAGTACATCACCAGCCTAGGCACACGCCGCCAGCAAAAGCTCACCAAACCAAATGCCAGCCCAGACAACATAGTGATATGCAAACCAGAAATACTCATTAAATGGCTTGTCCCAGTACGTAAAAATACCTGCCAATCGTCTTGCTGTATCTGGCTATCATCCCCCATCACCAGCGCCTGAATGATGCCGCGATAGGGCTTATCTTTTAATGTGTCAGCAATCCTTTGTTTCACCCGCTCTCGAATACGCTCAACCATATATTGGGGTTGCCAGACAAACGTATTGAGTTTTTTGTGAGTGGCTTTGCCTTTGATACTGCCAGTCGCCCGTATATTTTCCGCCAATGCCCATGATTCAAAATCAAAGCCGTGTGGATTTGCAGTGCCATGCGGTCGCTTCAATCGTACCGATAACTGCCAGCGCTCACCTGCATGGAACAATGCCGCCTGCTGTTGCTGAGCATCAGTATATTCACGGTATTGATTAAGGCTGATATGCCTCGGGGCAATTGCATTTGGTGTAAGAATCGTCTCCACATCAAAACGGAAACGTTCACCGCGTTCCGTTACTTCAGGCACACTCGCGACCACACCGACGACGACTATCGTTTTTTGCTCCCAAGCATGCGGTAGCTCATCACCCATGCGCCACAAGGCAATGCTGGTCGCCCAACAGATGCCAAACAGAAACGCGCCAGCACTCAATAAAAAGTACCGTAAAAATTTTGGTGTAGATAGTGAGGTTTGGAAAGAAACTAAAAAACGCAGATGAATCTGTGTAAAAACTATCGCCACCAAAACAACAAAGGCGCCTACCAGCCAAGTCAAACTTGGCAGTTGCGCCATCTGCTGTACATTCCAAGCACCAAAAACAAACAGCAGTGCGAATGGAATCATGTAATAAAACTATGCGTTAGATTTGTTGTAGCTGACCGTCAACCAACCGGTATTGACGTTGCATTTTCTGGGCAAGTTCTTGGTCGTGCGTCACCACTACTAAACTCAACTGTTGTGTTTGATTCATCTCCAGTAACAAATCAAATACTGCATGGGCGGTATGGCGGTCTAGGTTACCAGTAGGTTCGTCCGCCAAAATACATTGCGGCTGCGTAACCAAGGCACGTGCCACAGCAGCACGTTGGCGCTCACCTCCAGAAAGTTCACCCGGCATGTGCTCAAGTCGATGTTTTAAGCCGACTTTTGCGAGGGTTTCAGCCGCTAAAGTTAGCGCTTGCTCACGCGGTAAACGGCGAATCAGCAAGGGCATGGCAACATTTTCCAGCGCAGTGAATTCTTGCAATAGATGATGAAACTGATAGACAAAACCAAGCGATTGGTTACGCAATAAACCCTTTTGGGTCTCATTTAACTTTACTAGGTTTTTGCCGAGAATATGCACTTCCCCACTGCTCGGCGCATCTAAACCGCCCAGCAAATGCAACAGCGTACTTTTGCCAGAACCTGAAGTTCCGACGATGGCGACTTGCTCACCTGGATGCACAGTCAAATCAATCCCGTTCAACACGGCAACTTCCAAACCCTCATAGGTTTTATGCAATGCGCTACAAGAAACGATGCTATTTTGAACAGTATTACTCATAACGCAATGCCTCAGCAGGGTTTGTCTTACTGGCTTTCCAACTTGGGTACAGCGTTGCCAACAAGCTAAGTACAAAGGATAAACTGACAATAGTAATCACATCAGACCAAATCAAATCAGAAGGCAAATCACTGATGTAGTACACATCTTTTGCTAAAAACTGCACCTGGAATAAACCCTCAATAAACGGGATGATGGTGTCAATGTTCAGCGCAATCAGAATGCCAAAAAACGCGCCGACCAGCGTGCCTATCACGCCAATCAAGGCGCCTTGTATAATAAAAATAATCATAATACTGCGCGGGCTTGCGCCAAAAGTACGCATAATCGCAATGTCCGCACGCTTATCCGTGACTGCCATCACTAGCGTGGAAACAATATTGAAAGCTGCCACTGCAACAATCAGCGTCAGGATAATAAACATCACACGCTTCTCCATCTGCACTGCTCTAAAGAAATTCGCGTGCTGCTGCGTCCAATCCGTAATGAAATATGCACCGCTTTGACTAAGCTGCTCAGTAAGCTTCGCAGCAATTAGCGGCGCATCAAACAAATCGTCCAACTTCAAACGTACGCCAGAAACCTTATCCGCCATACGATACAACTTTGCCGCATCGTCAATATTAATCAGCGCCAAGCCGGCATCATACTCATACATACCAATTTGGAATAACCCCACCAGCGTGAATTGCTTCAAACGCGGCACTACGCCAGTTGGGGTGAATTGACCCTGCGGTGCTAGCACCACGACCTTATCGCCAATCTGTGCGCCTATATTAAAAGCTAAATCTGCACCTAAAATAATGCCAAACTCACCTGCACGCAGGTCTTTAAGATTACCTACCTTCATGTGGCGACCTAAATCCGCCACCTTATCTTCATCCGCTGGTGATATACCGCGAATAATCGCCCCTTGCACGCCTTGCCCATAGCTCAACATGCCTTGCGCCGTAATGTAAGGCGCGCTGGCTAACACATGCTGGTTTTTGCTAGATTCGCTCACAACAGCTTTCCAGTCAGCAAGCGTGTTATTGCTCCCGGTGATTTCCAAATGCGATGCCACACCCAAAATACGTGTACGCAACTCTTTTTGGAAGCCGTTCATAACCGAGAGCACTACAATCAGCGCCGCTACGCCAAGTGCAATACCGACCATGCTGGTGAGGGAAATAAACGAGATGAAATGATTTTTGCGCTTAGCCCGCGTGTAGCGCATGCCTACGAACAATTCAAACACAGCGAGCTTGGCGAATGATGATTTTATTATTGATAACATAGACAGAATTCTAACAGGGTTGTGCGTTTGGTTAGCAAGCGATTGTATGGTTCAATTTTGGAGATAATTGATATTGCTATTGTGAATAAATGCTGTAATGATTATCTTGAAATAGAAAAATAAAAATAATGAACTCCATCGCATCCCAAATTTCACCAAGTTATACACCTAATCTGGTGTATATTTTACGTTAGAGTGCAAAACAAAATATGCAGATATTGCTAGAAAAACTTCATCCGATTCTTTTAGTTCCTGCTGTTGTGGTTCTTTGGCTAGTGGGAAGTACTGTATTGCTCTTTATAATGTCCGCCATTAACGTGCCAGGCATTAATGAGTTTGGGCCTGGGGGCCTTATTGCTGTTGGTATATACCTACTTTCTATAATAGGTGGCTTAAGGCATGCATTTATTCTTCTTCGGCGGCGTCATGCAAACAAAGTAGGTCCTACTTAAATGCCCTCTAACCCATCATTCAAGCGGGACTGGCTAAAGCCAGCCCCTTAATTCAAACGTTAGCCTTTGCCCTTATGAAACCAAATACCTTTCGCTGCTTAGTAATTCTATCTTTTGTTTTTTCTATCATTGCAGGTTTAGTTGACTC
>DATHXI010000093.1:0-17839 GCA_035459705.1 Methylotenera sp.
GACGTTGCTGAGTATTGCTTGTATCAAGCTTCGTTGCTTGGCACTATCGACTGTGCGACTTATAAGTCAGCGGCGATAATACGGCATTGCAATCATTATTGCAATATGAGCAATAATTCTATTCCCTTGATTTGATGAAGCCTTCAAATCACTAGGTTTTAATTGGGAAAACTGTGTCGAATTTAACTAGCTTCTAGCGCCATACATGTATTTTTGTTCAATAGCTTCTACAGGTTTGATAGACACTACTTTTGTGGCAGTGGGAGTTGCAGAAACAGCCATCAAGCCGAGCATGTTCTGTACTTCTAGCGACAGTAAAATGAGCTCTTCATCTCCCATTTCAGATACTTTCTGGAAGATTTGTGCGCTGTATTCACTGTCTTTAATTAATTTGGCAGGGTTAACAACGCCAATGAGTCTTCTGGCAGATACTGAAAACTTCGATAGTAAAACTAAGCCTCGGTTTTCCATATAAAATCCTTGATCTTAATATTGTCTCAAAATAATGCTCAAATTATAGAGCAATTCCTTTTTTTGGTGCGCTTTCTATCCAAAACGAGAACTTATTGCTATTTCATCACTAGTTAAGCATTTAACATGCCAGCATGTTAAAAATTATTCGCGATGATAAGGATGGTTGTGAATCACTGAGTGTGCGCGGTAGAGCTGCTCGGTCAATATGATACGTACCATCGCATGCGGGAGCGTGAGCTTGGATAGGCTCCACAGCCAGTCGGCTTTTTGTTTGACTGAGGTGTGCAAACCATCTGCGCCGCCAATGACCAGTGCAATGTCTCTGCCACTTGTAGTGCTTCCATTCAACCAGTTCGAGAATTTTTCGGCCAGTTGTAAGGTGGTGACTTCATTGCCGCGTTCGTCCAAGGCAATCAGATAATCACGACCAATTGCTTCTAGGATGCGCTTAGCTTCAATGAGTTGGATGTTTTCTGTGCTGTTACCAGCGGCGCGTTTCTCGGGTTTGATGTCAACAATCTCTACCGTTGCTTCGCGTGGCATACGCTTTGTATATTCCGCACAAGCTGTTTCTACCCAGCCAGGCATTTTGTGACCAACAGAGATAATACGTAGCTTCAAGTATTATCCTCAGCTAGTTATAGGTTATTTATACAGCTTTGATGTGACCACGGCGCGATTCAGCCTCGCCCCATAGTTGTTCAAGGTTGTAATAAGCACGAGTGGTTGGCACCATGATATGAACGACGATATCGTCCAAATCGACCAATACCCATTCGCCTTCTTTTTCACCTTCCGTGCCGCGGATAGAAAAACCTTTTTCTTTAAGTTTTTCACGCACATTATCAGCGATAGACTTAGCCTGGCGGCTAGAATTTGCTGAAGCAACAATCATGTAGTTGGTCATGGAAGTTAGCTTACGCACATCCATCACGGTAATATCAAAACCTTTAATATCTTCAATCGCATCTACTACTGCGAGTTTCATTGCTTCTAAATCAAATGTCATCTAAGCTGCCTGTGCGGGAATCGCGTTACGTTGGGACTGTATGCGATTTTCGCTATCTACATACACAAGTTGTGGACTGTACTTCTCAAGTTCTATTTCGTTATAGACAGCAAAACTTGCAATAATAATTATATCTTTTGGGTGTGCTTTATGTGCTGCTGCGCCATTGACAGAAATGATGCCAGAATTACGTTCCGCACGAATGGCATAAGTGGTAAAACGCTCGCCATTAGTTACGTTGTAAATATTGATCTGCTCATATTCATGAATGTTGGCGGCTTCTAGTAACACCTCATCAATCGCACAGCTGCCTTCATAATGAAGTTCAGAGTGCGTGACGTGTACGCGGTGTAACTTAGATTTAAGCATGGTTCTTTGCATGTGCTTAACTGCTTTTTAAAAGCGAGTAAAATTATAAAGGACTGGCATTATAGTCTTTTCAAACACTTAGCGCAAAAAATCAATATTATCAATCAATCGTGTATTACCTAATTTTGCAGCAGCTAACACAACCAATTGTTTATCTTGGGTTGTAGCCGGCATTAGTGATGATTGTGCCCGAACGGATACATAATTTACGTTCCAGCCATCGGCATTTAACGCACGAGCAGTAGTATCGGTTAACGCAGCAAAGTCGGTATTACCTGCTTGAATTTGATAGACAATATTTTTTAAGGATTGTTGTAGTTCTGCTGCTTTAGATTTCTGTACATCAGTTAAATAGCCATTGCGTGAACTCATCGCTAAGCCACTAGTTTCGCGTATTGTCTCGCCCGCGATGATCTCGATTGGTAAATTAAATTGTTTTACCAGTTCACGAATAATAAAGAGTTGCTGAAAATCTTTTTTACCAAATACAGCAAACTGCGGCATGACTATGTTGAATAATTTTATGACCACAGTGGCAACGCCGTCAAAATGACCAGGTCGCGATGCACCGCATAACTCATTGGCAATGGGCGGGGCGTTAATGGTCATAGTTTGCCCTAAATCAGCACCATCAAAATTTGGGTACATTTCCCCTACACTAGGTGTAAATACAATCGTTGCGCCAGCAGCTTTTAATTTCCAGCAATCCGTCTCTAGTGTGCGCGGGTAATTGTCCAAATCTTCATTCGCACCAAACTGCAGCGGGTTTACAAAAATACTCACTACTACACACTTAGCATGTTGTTTGGCGATTTCAACGAGATGTACATGACCTGCATGCAAATTGCCCATCGTAGGTACGAAAGCGACACTACTATACTGTTGCAACGTGCTTCTTAGTTCGTTGATAGAGGAAATAATTTGCATGGATATATTTAATAACTGTGTTCAGACGCAGGAAAGCTTTTATCTTTCACTGCCTGTACATAAGCCGCAACGGCAGCTTGAATGTTGCCGGCATCTTTTAGAAAATTGCGCACGAAACGTGGGCTTTTAAATTCGTTTGGTTTTTTATGCGCAGGCCCGTTGTAAATGCCCAGCAGGTCTTGCAGAACCAATACCTGACCGCTGCAATCAACGCCTGCACCGATGCCGATAGTAGGCGTGTTGATGGTTTCAGTGATTTGTTTAGCTAGTAGTGCGGGCACCATTTCCAGCAGTACAAAACTGACGCCAGCATTGCTCATCGCAATCGCGTCTTGCAGGATTTGTTGCGCACTTTCTTCAGTTTTACCTTGAATGCGATAGCCGCCTAACTGTTCTACAGACTGCGGGGTGAATCCTAAATGCGCACAGACAGGAATGCCTTGTTCAACCAGATACTGCGCGGTATTGACCATGGCACCGCCACCCTCTAGTTTCACGATGTGAGCACCTGCTGCGATAAGTAGTTCTGCATTTTGATGCGCAAATTCAACGTCAATTTCGTAAGTGCTATACGGCATGTCGGCGATGATTAAGGTATTTGGTGCACCGGCGGCGACACATCGGGTGTGGTAGATCATGTCTGTCATCAGCACATTCAGGGTGTTCTCAGCACCATGCAGTACCATGCCTAATGAATCGCCGACCAGCAAGATATCTACACCGGCAGCTTCTGATAGTTTGGCAAAAGTAGCGTCATAGCAGGTGAGCATGGCGATTTTTTCACCTGAGCTAGTGAGTTGCTCAAGCTTATCGGTTTGTTGGGATTTTAATATCTTCATTGCTACTCAAAGTTCGGGTTAAAGAACTCACGCTGTCCTTGAATCTGTGAAATTCGCGTCAGTAATAATTCCAGTGCACTTTCATTCTTTAATATATTGAGCTTCTCGTTGTTCACAATCAACACTGGCGATGCGTCGTAATTATGAAAAAATTCACTATAAGCATTGGCTAGGCGTTCCAGATATTCACGTGGAATATCTTGTTCATAACTCACGCTACGTTCCTCAACTCGCTCCACCAGCGCGTCTAAAGGCGTTTGTAGGTAGATAACTAGGTCTGGTGTGGAGGCTTTTAAGTGCAAGTGGTGATAGATTTGATGGTACAGCGCGTACTCTTCGTCATCCAGATTCAGTCGTGCAAAAATAGGGTCTTTCTCTAAAAAGAAATCAGCGATGACGGGTTTGGCAAACATATCGCGTTGTGCCAAGTCTTTCACCTGATTTGCCCGTTGAAACAAAAAGAATAACTGTGTCGGTAGCCCATAACGTTGTGCATCTTGGTAAAAGCGCGGCAGAAAAGGATTGTCTTCTGCTTTTTCAGATAAGTAATCGACAGGAAATTTGTCTGCTAGCATTTGTGCCAGCGTGGTTTTGCCGCTGCCGATCGGGCCTTCAACGACGATGTATGGATACTTATTAAAAATGCTCATGCTTATAGTTTTAAGGTTCTAATTTCTGTATGCCACTAAATAGGCTTGGATTCATCAATTGCGATATTTTGCCATGATTCGGGATGGATACATGCGGTGCGATTTCAAATAGTGGTAATAAAACAAAACCGCGCATATGCATACGAGGGTGCGGCAAAGTGAGTTTTTCAGTATTCATGACGATATCCTCATACAGCAATAAATCGCAATCCAACACACGCGGCGCGTTTGGGTAAGGGCGTTCGCGTCCAGCGCTGTTTTCAATCTCGAATAGTGCGCTTAGCAACTCCAGTGGCGCTAAATCAGTTTCCAGTGCCACTACGGCATTGATAAAATCAGGAACTTGGCTTAACTCTTCTGTTTCATAGCCAATCGGTGCTGTTTTATACAAAGAAGACTTTTGTGTGACACGCGTATGAGGGATGCGCTCTAAAGCTGCAAAAGCTGCTTTAATTTGCTGGATAGGGTCTTCTAGATTACTACCCAAGGCGACAAAAGCTTGTTTCATACAATAAGCTGCTTATTGTGCTTCGGGCATAGCTGTAGTGCCGCTAGCTTTTTTACGGTTTCTTTTTTTACGTTTTTTAGGCGCAGTATCTGCCTGCAGCATGGCCGTACGCGTTTCTGCATCAGCCTCGGCAAACTTTGTCCACCATTCGCCAAGCTCTGCGGGCAGCTCGCCGGATTCACAGCGTAATAACAAGAAGTCATAACCTGCACGGTAGCGTGGATGCGTAAGCAAGCCAAAAGGTCGCTTGCCGGCACGTTGTTCAAAGCGCGGCTGCATACCCCAAATCTCTTTCATGGTAGCGGTGTAGCGGTTATGTATCGCCAATTTCTCTGCCTGCGTGGCAATCACCTCAGACATCGCCATGTGTAATGCTGGAATGGTATGGTGACCATCTTTTTTGTAGACTTCCCAAGCCGCAAGCATCTCGTGCCAGAGCAGGGTGGCGAACAGGAAGCTAGGATTGGCTGACTTGCCAGACAGTATGCGGTCATCCGTGTTTTGTAATGCCAGCATCACAAAACGTTCACCCATTGGCTGCTCGAGTACTACATCTAGCATCGGCAGTAAGCCGTGATGCAAATGTTGTTCGCGTAATGCGCTGACGCTTTCTATCGCGTGGCCGGATAAAAACAACTTGAGCATCTCATCAAACAGTCGGCTAGGCGGTACGTCTTGCAATAGATCCGCCATCTTGGCGATAGGTGCCATTGTGGCCGGGTCAATTTTTAGACCTAGCTTGGCTGATAAGCGTACTGCACGTAGCATGCGTACTGGGTCTTCTGCATAGCGCGTTTCCGGTTTGCCTATCATGCGTAAAACACCGGCTTGAATATCGGCAAAGCCATTATGGAAGTCGAGTACTTCTTGGTTGGTGGGGTCGTAATAGAGCGCGTTGGCGGTAAAGTCGCGACGTACTGCATCGTCTACAATCGAACCAAATACGTTGTCGCGAATAATTCGCCCGGAGTCGGTGACTTTAGAGTCGCCTTCGCTATCTAAATGACTTCCTCTAAAAGTAGAAACTTCTATGGTTTCATCGCCAAATAACACATGTACTAATCTAAAACGGCGACCAATGATGCGTGAGCGTCTAAATATGCGATTCACTTCTTCCGGCGTGGCATCGGTGGCGACATCAAAATCTTTAGGGATGCGGTTGAGCAGTAAGTCACGCACTGCGCCGCCAACAATGTAAGCTTCAAAACCTGCTTTTTGTAAGCCTTCTATTGTTTTAAACGCGCCATTGCTCAGTAATTTACGATCAATCTTGTGAGTTTTTTGCTGGATAATCTGAGCATTATTTTTGCCAGAATCTGCATGTTTGCGCGCAGGCTTTTTGGTGCCAAGTATGGGGCGATTAGATTGAGATTGTTTTGATTTGTTGGTTTCGCTCTTGCCAGCTTCTGTCTTGGCATGTTGGGGCTTAAAAATTCTATCTAGCAGTTTTTTAATCATGCGTAAATTATAGCTTACGAAAGGAACTTCTAAAAATGAAGATACTGAGTATTAATAAGACAAATATGCTTATTTAGCATGCTCGTTTTTCCAAAGCACGTCACTAACACCCGCTTCTTTGTTAATAATGCGGCACATCACAAATAGCAAATCAGATAGGCGGTTCAGGTACTGCAATGAGATGTCAGTCACTTTTTCAGTGCGATGTAACTGAATCAGCTTGCGCTCTGCACGGCGACACACTGTACGCGCAAGGTGGCAATAGGCTGCGGTTTTGGTGCCGCCCGGTAGAATAAATTCTTTCAGCGGCTCAAGGTCGTCATTCAGCGTATCAATCGCTTCTTCTAAATCTTCAATACGTTCTTTTTGCAAAATCACGTAACCCGGAATACAGATTTCACCGCCCAGATTAAACAAATCATGCTGAATCTGGGTAAGTGTCTCGACTAAAATATCCGGGACAGCTTCTGTCATCATGAGGCCAATGACCGAGTTCAATTCATCCACATCGCCCATAGCATCGACACGCAAGCTATCTTTATTGATGCGACTGCCGTCACCCAAGCCAGTAGTGCCGTTGTCTCCTGTGCGCGTGTAAATTTTGCTCAGTCTGTTACCCATGAAAAAACTCGTTCCTTTATAATCTGCCTATTGTAACTGATGACGACCTTGTAATGAGTGCTCAAGCCACTAAGCCACATCAAACTTTAACTGCCAATAATCCCATAGGAGTTCTTGACTCTGGCGTTGGCGGTATCTCAGTCTTAAAGCATATTCACTCACTACTACCTCATGAACAACTGCTATACGTTGCAGATAGCAAATATGCGCCCTACGGTAGCAAGACCCAAGATGAAATTCGAGCACGTTGCTTTGAAATTGCAGATTTCCTAATCGCCAAAAATGTAAAAGCTTTAGTTGTTGCCTGTAACACCGCAACTGCCGCTGCGATTGACGAATTACGCACGAGATATACATTACCGATTATAGGCATGGAGCCTGCGGTAAAACCTGCTGCTGAAGCTAGTAAGAACGGAATCATTGGCGTACTGGCAACGGTAGGTACGCTCAAAAGTGCACAGTTTGCTGCTTTATTAGAGAGTTATGGACGAAATGTAAAAGTAGTGACGCAGGCTTGTGTAGGTTTGGTGGAATGTATCGAACGCGGTGAGTTGAATAGCAATAGTACGCTTGAGTTGATTCAACGATATTGCAAACCATTGTTAAATGAGGGCGCGGATACCATTGTTTTGGGTTGTACACATTATCCGTTTGTTAAGCCACTGATTATGCAAGTGGTTGGTGAGAACGTGACTTTGATTGATACGGGTGCAGCGGTAGCAAAGCAATTACAAAAACGCTTGCAAGAGTTTGATTTGTTGACTGATGCTGCACGTCAAACGGCGGATGTAACCTTTTGGACAAATGGCGAAGCGGAAAACGCGAGGCAAGTGATTGCACAGTTATGGGGAGCCAATCCAGAGATATTCAATTTTTAGTATTCATTCTGTCTAATTGCCATACTTGAACTTCGCTACTGAAATAAAAGTCGAACATAAGTAGTAATGAATACGTTTTAAAAAGTACTAAGTAGTAATAGATCAACCAATTTCGAAAAAGGATTGATCATGAAAAAATTAGTAGCGGTATTAAGTTTAATAGTGATGGGCTTGAGTGGCTGCTATATCTATGGTCACGATCACCACAGAGGTCACCATTATGATAGAGGTCATCATTATGACCATGATGGTCACCGTGGTGGCCGCTATCATAGGTAGTGGAGTTTACTTTACTCGCTTGAGTGCAAGCTGTACGTAACGCATTAGCTTGTTAGTGATGCTTTACGTGCACGCCAGCCTTGAGTTTGTACGTCGTTCCGCAATAAGGACAAGAAACTTGCCCTGTCTCGGTGATGTCTAAAAATACGCGTGGGTGCGATGCCCAAAGAGCTACCTCTTTGGTTGGGCAGTGCAAGGGCAGGTCTTTTGCAGTGACTTCCGTGAATTTAATATCAGGTGCTTTAACGTCAGACATTTCGAAAAATCTTCCTAATTAGTCATTCCGACGGAGGTCGGAATCCAGAGTCGTTTACAAACAAAAGTCACTGGATTCCGTGTCGAGCACGGAATGACGTGCGGCATTAAACTAAGGTTAACCAGCCTGCATGCTTAGCAGATTTACCAGTCACCGCATCAAAATACATTTTTTGTAATTGTTTGGTTACAGGGCCTGCTTTACCTTCGCCAATATTGCGGCGGTCAAGCTCGCGAATCGGCGTGACTTCAGCCGCTGTACCTGTGAAGAAAGCTTCATCTGCTGAATAGACTTCATCGCGTGTGATGCGTTTTTCAATTATGGTTAATCCAATCTCGGCTGCCAGTTGAACGATAGTATCGCGTGTGATGCCTTCTAGCGCAGAGGTTAAATCTGGTGTGTAGAGTTTACCGTTACGTACAATAAAAATGTTCTCGCCAGAACCCTCAGATACAAAGCCATCAACATCCAGCAGTAGCGCTTCATCGTAACCATCTTGCGCAGCTTCTTGGTGCGCTAAGATAGAGTTCATGTAATTGCCATTGGCTTTGGCTTTACACATAGTGATGTTCACGTGGTGACGTGAGAATGAAGAAGTTTTAACACGAATGCCATGATCTAAAGCTTCTTGACCCATGTATGCGCCCCATTTCCAAGCGGCAACGATGACATGTGTTGAAAGTGTTTTAGCAGAGATACCCATCGCCTCAGCGCCATAAAACGCCATTGGACGCATGTAAGCTGATTCCAGGTTGTTTTCACGTACGGCAGCTTTTTGCGCTTCCATCATCTCTTCTTTAGTAAATGGCATTTTCATACCCAAGATGTGTGCGCTGCGGAACAAGCGGTCAGTATGCTCTTTCAAGCGGAAGATGGCAGTGCCTTTGTCGGTTTTATATGCGCGGACGCCTTCAAATACACCCATACCATAATGCAGGGTGTGTGTCAGTACGTGGGTGGTGGCATCGCGCCAATTGACCATTTTACCGTCATACCAAATTACGCCGTCGCGGTCTGCCATACCGCCAGAAGTTGCTGCTGGGTTCGCCATACTATTCCTTAAAGCTCTAATTTTGCAAAACCGTTATTGTAAACGAGTGCGGGCCTGCTTTGCAGCTAATTATCAGTTTTGTCCGCTTATTTTCATAGAAATTTTTTATGCAACGTATTGAATTTACAGGTGTCATTCACAGAGTTAGGTATTAGCCATGTTAAAATGGTATTTAGAAATTGATAACTGAACTTTTAAGAAAGTAATGATGAAACCTTTGTTAAAAATAATCGCTTCCGTTTTACTAGCTGGCGTTTTAGCCGCATGTAAACCGGCTACTGAGACTACAAAATTGGTCGCTACAGATATCACTGGTGCTGATTTTGCGCAAAGTTTGAGTTTAACCGACCATAACGGTCAGCCACGCACATTAGCTGAGTTTAAAGGTAAGGCGGTGGCTTTGTTCTTTGGTTATACGCATTGTCCAGACGTCTGCCCCACCACGATGACGGACATGAAGCAAACCATGAAATTGCTTGGCCCGCATGCGGATGAAGTGCAAGTGCTCTTTGTGACACTAGACCCAGAGCGCGATACGCAAGAGATTCTAGCGAAGTTCGTACCTTCGTTTGATAAGCGCTTTTTAGGCTTGCGTGGTACTAATGAAGAGATTGCGGTGACTGCGGCGACCTTTAAGATATTCTCTAACCAAGTGAAAACTGAAGGTAAGGCTGGTTATACCATAGACCACAGTGCCGGAATGTATGTGTTTGATAAGATGGGGAAAATCAGACTATATGTCGACTATGGTGAAAAGCCAGCAGATATTGCGAGTGATATCAAGACGATACTTTGATGAGTATTGGTAATAAAAAGTATAAAGGGGCGATAAGCCCCTTTTTTATTCGTGTCACTTTTGCAATGTTAATCTAACTCGTTGCTGGCAACCCAAATTGGTTGTCTGCGCCATCACCTTCTTGTGCACACCAATAGATGAGCACAATCCAGCCCAGTACCGGTATTAGTCCAAGCAATTGCCACCAACCTGAGCGACCAATGTCATGTAGGCGGCGTGCGCCAACGGCCAGTGAAGGCACAATGGTGAGTAAAGAAAACAACATGGACAATATGCTACCTACAATGCCCAATACTAAGCTACCTACAAATAAGAACAGTACAAACCACCAAAACTCAGGTCTTTTGGCGCGTCCTTCAAAGTCTGCGTATTTCTGAAAACATAACTTGATTGATTCTTGGAAAGTCATTTTAGTGCTCCCTTAAATTATTATCGTCAAATTGTCATCGAAAATCATTGTCGCGTGCACATACTAACACGCTGATTATCAAGTGCAAATGGTGCTAAAAGTAGCGCTAGATACGATGTAGTTGCGGGGAGAGCGCTTTCAGTTCTTTTTCTGCCGATTTGTAATCAGGGAAGATACTAGCAACCACGGCCCAGAATTTAGCTGAGTGGTTCATTTCTTTAAGGTGTGCTAACTCATGGCAGATCACATAATTGATGATGTGTGGCGGCGCTTGCAATAATCGCCAATTCAAGCGTATTTCTTTTCGAGAGTTGCAACTGCCCCAACGTGACTGTGCGTTGGATAGAAATAACTTGGGTAATGCCACACCTAATTTCGCAGAAAGTATTTCTAAGCGCCTTGCGAAGTCGACCAAGGCTTGTTTTTTATACCACTGCAGCACTTTGCGCGAAACCGCGGCTTCGTCGTTGTGATTCGGCATTGCCAACTTTAAAACACCAGGTTCGTAGTCTACAGCTTTAGAGCGTGTATCGTGTTTGATAGCCAGTGTGAGTGGGTTACCTAAGAGCAGTAGCTGCTCACCATCTTGCCATTGTAAGTCGGGGATTTTATTCTCAGAAAGGGAAGCTAGTTTTTTACGTATCCAATCCGCTTTAAGCACAATGAGGCTTTCAAGATGTGTTTGTGAAATACGTTTGGGGGCATGTATCACCAAGCCGGTGGCGGTGATTTTCAGACCGACAGTACGACGTTGTCTGCGCTCTAGCTGGTAATGCAATTGGTCGCCCGAGGGCAGGGTAAGCGTGTGAGGCATCAGCTATTCCAAGGTCGCCATTTCAGCTTTTATCCAACTCTCAACTTGCGTGTTCACTGCATCCGGTTTTAAGTTTGTGCAGTCGATTGGCTTGCCAATACTGACGGTGATGACGCCAGGTTTTTTGAAAATAGTATTTTTGGCCCAGCAATACCCTGCGTTATGCGCCACTGGCAACACGGTGGCTTTTGCGCCGCTTGCAAGCCAAGCGCCGCCGATGTGAAATTTGCCATGCTTTTTAGGTGCGATTCGCGTACCTTCGGGAAATACCACCACCCACAAGCCGCTCGCCAAACGTTTTTTACCTAATGCAACCAACTGTTTTAACGCTTCGCGCCCCGCGCTGCGATTGATGGCGATAGGTGAGGTCATGGCTAAGCCCCAGCCAAAGAATGGAATCCACAATAGCTCGCGCTTCATCACATAGACCTGCGCTGGAAATATCAATTGAAACGCCAATGTCTCCCATGCAGATTGATGTTTGGCAAGAATCACGCATGGTGTGGCAGGAATATTTTCTGCACCTTTGACTACATAGGTAATGTTGCAGGTAACGCGTAACCACCACAGCATGCTGCGTGCCCACAGGCTAATGATTTTGTTGCGAGTAACGCGTGAGAACGGGAAAGTGAATAGCGCCAGAATGCTGAAAATCGGGGTGAACAACCATTGGCCAATGGTAAAAATAATCGAGCGTGCATTCAACATATAGAGAATTCTGCGTATGAAATTAAAACCATAAAACTTATACGTACTCGGTGATGATGCGCTGTGCAGCATCGCTTAAATCCGCACACACCCAAGTATTCGCCGGCAAAGCTTTAGCCGGGTCTTTTTGCGAGGCCATCAATGTTTCTTCGCCTTTGCCGGTACGCACCAAAATTGGTTGGCAGCCTGCATCAGCAAATGCTTGCAAATCGCGTAAGGAGTCACCAACTGCGGCCACTTCATTCAGTTCTACGGAGAATCGTTTGCCGATTTCTTCTATCATGCCGGTTTTAGGTTTGCGGCATTCACAATGATCATCTGCCGCATGCGGGCAGTAAAATAAAGCGTCCAAACGCCCACCAACCTGCGCCAACTCACGGTGCATTTTGTCATGAATGCTATTCAGCGTTGCCATATCGAATAGACCGCGACTCACACCGGATTGATTGGTAGCAAGTGCCACGCGGAAACCAGATTGATTCAGCGAGGCAATCGCTTCAAGGCTGCCCGGAAGTGGAATCCACTCATTAGGATTTTTGATGAAATTGGCGCTGTCTTGGTTGATGACGCCGTCTCTATCTAAAATCACCAATTTCATCTTGTGAGTCCTTTATAAATGGCAGTGGTAGTGCGGTTTAACTTGCTAGTTTAGACAAGTCTGCAACGCGGTTCATCGCTTGGTGCAAGGTCGCCAACAAGCCAAGGCGATTCGCTTTAAGCGCAGGGTCGTCAGCGTTGACCATCACGTTATCAAAGAATGCATCTACAGGCGTTTTGAGTGCGGCAAGTGATTTGAGTGATGCTGTGTAATCACCACTTTCAAATAGTTTGTCTGCTTCAGGTTTTACTGTAATCAATGCTTCATTCAAAGCGATTTCAGAAGGTTCTTGCAGTAGGTTAGTGTTTACTTTCGCTTCAACTGTGCCATCAGCTTTCTTCAGAATATTGCCTACACGCTTGTTGGCGGCGGCAAGGGCGGGGGCTTCTGCAAGCCCGGCAAACGTGCGTACTGCGGCAAGTCGTTGCGGCACTTCACTCAGCAATTCAGGTGCCAGAGAAAGTACGGCATCCACTTCTTGTGGGCTAGCGGTTTGCTCTCTCAAATTCACACTTAGTCTGTCATAGCAGAATTCTTGTATCGCAAGCGCAGCGGCGGCATCACCATTAAATTGCTTCAGTGCATCTTGTACAAGTTGGCTGAATTTAAGTGGCAATTTGCTTTCAATCAGCATACGAATCACACCTAATGCTTGGCGTCTTAAGGCAAACGGATCTTTGTCACCTGTTGGTTTTTCACCGATGCTGAATAGACCGACCAATGTTTCTAATTTATCCGCCAGTGCAACACAAATACCTACCTGGTTACGCGGTAAGCTGTCACCGGCAAAACGTGGTTTGTAATGGTCTTCAATGGCGAAAGCAATATCGTCATCAAGTTTTTCATGTTGCGCGTAGTAACGCCCCATAATGCCTTGTAGTTCTGGGAATTCACCTACCATGTCGGTAATCAAGTCGGCTTTAGATAACTTGGCTGCGGTTTCAACTTTTCTCACTAAGTTGGCATCGCCAATTTGCGCTGCAATAGTTTTTGCAATGCTGACTACGCGACCGTTACGTTCGCCTTGTGAGCCAAGTTTGTTGTGGTACACCACTTTGTTCAGGCCTTCTAAACGGCTTTCAAGCGTTTTCTTACGGTCTTGATCAAAGAAGAACTTAGCATCTGCCAAGCGTGGGCGCACCACACGTTCGTTGCCGCCAATCACTGCGCTTGGATCAGCCGGGCTGATGTTAGAAACAATCAGGAATTTATTGGTCAGCTTTCCGTTTGAGTCTAATAACGGGAAGTATTTTTGATTCGCCTTCATGGTCAGAATCAAACATTCTTGCGGTACTTCTAAATAAACCTCTTCAAACTGACCGAGCAACACATTCGGACGTTCCACCAAAGCGGTGACTTCATCTAACAATGCATCGTCATCAATCGGTTTTAGGTTTTCTTTTGCGGCTGCCGCGGTAAGCTGGCGCACGATTTCGTCATGACGCTCAGTAAAGCTGGCAATCACCGCACCTTCGGTATTGAGTTGCTCAGCGTAACTGTCAGCGTTTTTCAACACAACGGTTGGGTTTGTCGCTTCAAAGCGGTGACCTTGCGTTTGTTTGCCAGCGTTTAAACCTAGCACGCTGATAGCGATAACGTCGCTACCATGCAATGCCACTAAGCCATGCGCTGGGCGTACAAAATTCACGCTGCTCCAGCCATCGGCTAATTGGTAAGTCATGACTTTTGGAATTGGCAGTTTTTGAATCGCTTCTTCAATCGCTTTTTGTAGCGCATCTTGCAAATTAGCGCCAGCTTGCACAGCGTCTAAGAACAATACATCGGCTTTACCGTCATTTTCTTTTTTCAAGTTAGCAACAGCAGATTCATCAGCACCTAAAGCTTGAAGCTTTTTAAGGAGCGCGGGCGTTGCCTTGCCATTTGCATCTAAACCTACACTGGCCGGCATGAGTTTTTGCGAGATTTGTTTGTCTGCACCTTTGGCCGCAACGTTGGTTACATGCGCTGCTAAACGGCGCGGGCTTGCGAATGGCGTCACTACAGAATCAGCAGCAGTTAAGCCTTGTGATTTCAGGCTTTCAAACAATGTGTTTGCAAATGACTCACCTAATTTTTTTAACGCTTTTGGCGGTAGTTCTTCTACAAATAACTCAACTAATAAATTACTCATGCTGCTGCTTTCTTATCAATCTGTGTGAGCACTTCATCTGCCCAATCTTTAGGTGCCATCGGGAAGCCAAGTCTGGCGCGGCTATCCAAGTAGCTGGCGGCTACTGATCTTGCCAGGTTACGAATGCGACCAATGTAGCCTGCACGTTCCGTTACGCTGATTGCACCGCGTGCATCCAGCAGGTTGAAAGTATGCGCAGCTTTCAAAACTTGCTCATAGGCTGGTAAAGCCAATTGGTTTTCCATCAAATGCTTGGCTTGTTTCTCATGGGCATTGAATGCGGTAAATAAGAAGTCAGCATCGGAATGTTCAAAGTTGTAGGCGCTTTGTTCCTGCTCATTTTGCAGGTACACATCGCCGTAACTTAAGGCTTTACCATTTGAATCCAGTGTCCAAGTCAGGTTGTACACGTTATCTACGCCTTGCAGGTACATGGCTAAACGCTCTAAGCCGTAGGTGATTTCACCGGTGATAGGTTTGCAATCAATACCGCCAACTTGCTGGAAATACGTGAATTGCGTGACTTCCATACCATTCAGCCAAACTTCCCAACCTAAGCCCCATGCACCTAGCGTTGGGTTTTCCCAGTCATCTTCCACAAAACGAATGTCGTTCTTTTTGAGGTCGAAACCCAAAGCTTCTAGTGAACCTAAGTAAAGCTCAAGAATGTCAGCTGGTGCAGGTTTGAGCACCACTTGGAATTGGTAGTAGTGCTGTAAACGGTTTGGGTTCTCGCCATAGCGGCCGTCTTTTGGGCGACGGCTAGGTTGTACGTAAGCCGCTTTCCATGGTTCTGGGCCTAGCGAACGTAAGAAGGTTGCGGTGTGTGAAGTGCCGGCACCGACTTCCATGTCGTATGACTGTAGCAGGGCGCAACCGCGCTCTGACCAATAGTTCTGTAAAGTAAGGATGATTTGTTGAAAAGTTAAAGCCATAATTCAGATCTAATAAGGCGAAAACCTCGATTTTACTTTGTTTTGCCTGACCTTGCCAAAACTTTAGGCAGAGTTAGAAAGGCAATCGCGATGAAGCAGATGATTAGAAATAACCAGTTGCCAAAGCGTACGTAAGGGGTAGCCCCGCTGTAACCCTGTGCTGAAACATTGAGCGTGGTTTGCGTAAAGTGTGGCGCGTGTGCAAGTAGGTTGCCATGTGGGTCAATGGCGGCGGTAGCGCCTGTATTGGTCGCGCGTAGCATGATGCGGCCAGTTTCCAATGCCCGGGCTTGGGAGATTTGTAAGTGTTGGTGTGCAGCAGGTGATTCGCCATACCAAGCGTCATTGCTCACATTCACTAACATGGTGGCTTGTGGCAATTGGCGAATAATCTCTTCACCAAACACGTCTTCATAGCAAATGTTAAGTGCGACTTTTTCACCTGCAACAGCCATAGGTTGTTGATGGATGCTGCCGCGTGACAAATCGCTCAAAGGCATATTCAACAAGTCGCGATAAATCCAGCCGAAAGCGACTTTAAGTGGGATGAACTCACCAAACGGCACCAGATGTGATTTTCGATAAACCTGCGATTCAGCGCTACCGAAGCTAACCATACTATTAAAGTATTCGCCATTTTCGCGTTCTACCAAACCTACCAGAATGTCACCTTGGTTTTTAATGGCATGCGTTTTGAGTCTTGCTGCAAGCTCCGGGGCCATTTCACTGGATAATATGGGGAGTGCGGTTTCCGGCATCACAATTAACTTGGCGTCACTGGCCTCTGCCATCGTTAAGTATTGTTGAAGCGTGCGCTCAGCGACTTCTGGTGCCCATTTCAGGCTTTGTGAAATGTTGCCTTGTAATAATGCTACAGAAATTGGCTTGCCGATAGGTGAAGTCCACTCAACTAATTTTAATAAGCTACCGGCTATCCAAAGTACTAAAAACGCAGTAAGCAAATTAAGTTTTGCACTGCGAGTTTTGGGTTTCTTGATGAGCCAATACGCAAACAGGCTTGCTATCAGTACAGTAATGAGTGATACACCATATACGCCTACAATCGGCATGTAACCGGCTAGTGGGCTGTTTGGCGCTTGTGAGTAGCCCATTGTGAGCCATGGAAAGCCTGTGAATATCCAGCTTCTTACCCAGTCTGCTAGCGCCCAAAATACCGGGATTGTGATCAATAGATGCTTAGGGTGATTTGCAGATATACGTACACTTAGTGCACCGACTGTTGCTGGAAATAAAGATAAGAACGCACATAGCACAAAGGTAGAAAATGCTGCCATGATACCTGGCATGCCACCGAAATCATGCAGGCTGATATATATCCAATAGATGCCTGTGCCGAATAAGCCTAAGCCATATATAAAGCCAGCTAAAGCAGCCTGTTTAGGTGTGTTGCAGTGATGCCAAAAATACAGCAGCCCAACTAATGAAGCGATTGGTACCGGGTAAAAGTAGAAAGGAGCGAACCCCAATATAGCGATAGCTCCAAGTGAAAATAATAAAATTGCTTGAAGCGCTTTTGACTGAGTTATTGTTGGCATGGCTGAATTGTAGCTTGATACGGCATGACATCAAAATGGATGGTTCTAAATCACTTGTAATTGACACGGTATCTCGATAAGACCTAGTATTAGCCGTACGAGATCGCGTTAATAACAGATATTAAATTTTAATTCGGGAGGATATATATGAGTGTGTCATCAGAGTTCAAAGAGTTTGCCCTGAAAGGCAATGTGATGGACTTGGCAGTCGGTGTAATTATCGGCGCCGCCTTCGGTAAGATTGTCGATTCATTGGTAGGCGACGTTATCATGCCAGTGGTTGGTAAAATATTTGGCGGGCTGGATTTTAGTAATATGTTCGTACCTTTAGCGGCTATCCCAGAAGGTAATGTGGGTACTTATGCCGCACTGAAAGCTGCTGGGGTGCCGATGCTGGCATACGGCAACTTCATTACCATTGTGCTGAACTTCATCATCTTGGCGTTCGTGATCTTTTTGATGGTCAAGCAAATGAACAAACTGAAAAAAGCCGCACCAGCTGCGCCAGCACCAACGCCTGAAGATGTTGTGCTGTTGCGTGAGATCCGTGATTCGTTGAAAAAGTAATTCATT
>DATHXI010000094.1:0-5083 GCA_035459705.1 Methylotenera sp.
GCATTCTGTTTCAGTGTTGATAATGACATCGGTTTCATCATGTTACGTTCAATTACGAACCTTAATCCTTATCTTGTATATCCATAACGGCAATTAAAGCAATTAATGCAGACCAATTCGTGTTTAAAGCCCGATTGCTTCATCAACTCATTTATGTCAAGGCTTTTGGTCATAGGCATTTATCATGCCATTACATGTAATCTCTTAAAGAACAGTTGAAACACAGGGAATTGGGAAGTTTTAATTGAAGTTATGTGCAGGTTTTACGTTTTTCCCACATCAATCTGGCGCTTATCCTGCAAAATAGACGCTAACTATTATATTAATGGCCTCGATTGTATAAGTCTTTTGAAAATACAGCCATGACTAGGTCCATCTGAATAACTAAGAGTTGATGCGGATTGATGATAAATTGACAGCCATGTTAATTAATTGGCAGGATAATGCATATTTGGTTCACCATTTCTGCGCTATCCCAAAATGCTGAACACAAAAAATAATCAGCAGTACTACAGCAACCATGGAACTCTATGCAATGAAAAAAAACCATAAACAACGCGCCAAGAAAATAGGCATGGAGCCCGGATCCTTAGTTCACGTGGGCGAGATCAAAGTCGATCAGCCTGTGATCAGTGTGTTTAAATATGATGCAGAGCACATCAGCGAAGAAGTGCTGACGATTTGCGATACGGTAAAACTTCAGCCAGCGCCAGACTTTAAGCTATGGGTGAATGTACATGGTTTGCATGATGCCAACTTGATTAAGGAAGTCGGGGAAACCTTCCACTTACACCCTTTGGTGCTGGAAGATATTCTCAATACAGACCAGCGTCCAAAGGTTGAGCGTTATGGCGATTACCTGTTTATCGTCACACGTCACTTTTATTACGATGCAAAACTGCTGGCGATCAGCTCCGAGCAAATCTGTCTGGTATTGGGTCGCGATTTTGTACTGACTTTTCAGGAACGTGCTACCGGCTCATTTGAGCCTGTGCGCGAACGCCTGCGTGTTAACCGTGGCCATATCCGCGAACAAGGCGGCGATTACTTGAGCTATGCCTTGCTGGATATCGTAGTCGACCGCTACTTTAATGTGCTGGAGCAAATGAGCGACGACAGCGAGGCACTTGAAGAAACGCTACTGCACAAACCGACCAACAAAATGCTGCGCAAGATCCATCTGCTAAAACGCGCTAGCATGGACTTGCGTCGCGCCGTATGGCCATTACGTGAGATGCTGAATATGCTGTTACGCGATGACAAGGAATTCTTCCAACCTGACACTTTGCTGCATTTACGCGATGTCTATGACCATACCGTGCATTTCATCGAGTCGCTCGAAGGCATACGCGACTTGCTGGCAGGCATGATGGATATTTACCTCTCCAGCGTCAGTAACCGCGTAAATATGGAAGTACGCGCCCTGACAGTAGTGACCATGCTGTTTATGCCGGCGACCTTGATTACTGGGGTGTTCGGGATGAACTTTGATGTGATGCCATGGCTGAAGGATACCGATGGCTTCTGGTGGGCCATCGGCATGATGCTGACGGTAGCCAGCATCATGGGCCTGTTATTCTGGCGCAGGCAATGGCTAAGCCGTCGTTAGCAAGCTACTGCTTGATCTTGCTTGCGAACTTGGCACGTATTTTAGCCACCTTGGGGCCAGCAACAGCCATGCAGTAAGGCTGGTTCGGGTTGTTCGCATAGTAATACTGGTGATAATCTTCTGCCGGGTAGAATGTAGCCGAGCTGTTGATCTGGGTAACAATAGGCGACGGCCATATATGCTCCGCATTCAGTCTGGCAATTGTGTTTTGTGCGCTGATGCGCTGTTCCGTATCCTGGCAGAAAATAGCCGAACGATATTGCGTGCCTATGTCGTTACCCTGTCGATTGGGCGTCGTCGGGTCATGAGAAATAAAGAATATCTCCAGTAACTCATCAAAGCTGATCTGCGTAGGGTCAAAAGTGATTTTGATCGCCTCGGCATGGCCTGTCGTCCCGGTGCATATCTGCTTATAGGTCGGGTTAAGCGTATGGCCGCCTATGTAGCCGGAAACCACTTCACTGACCCCTTTTAATTGTGTAAAAACAGGCTCGGTGCACCAGAAACAGCCACCGGCGAATATTGCGATATTTTCATTCATTGTCCGCTCCTCAAATATTATTCACTACGAGTATGATGTTAGTCAGTGCAATAAGTGCAATCCTTACTTTTTTATTTATTCTGTTTTAAGTGTTTTGATATCTGGCCCTAACAATGACTTTACGCGCGCTTTACATAGACTTTAATTCTTATTTTGCCTCTGTCGAGCAGCATCTAGTACCAGCCTTGCGCGTTAAACCTGTAGCCGTGTTGCCGGTGATGGCGGAAACCACCTGCTGCATTGCAGCGAGCTATGAAGCAAAAGCTTTTGGCATTAGAACGGGCACCAGAGTCAGCGATGCGAGGCTGATGTGTCCCGGGCTAATTACCGTTGAGGCGCGCGCCCATTTATATATTGAATATCACCACAAGCTGGTCGAGATTGTTGAATCTTGCACGCATGTAGAAAAAACACTCTCTATCGATGAAATGGTGTGCAAGCTCACAGGTAGCCAGCAAAAACGAGAGAATGCGCTTGCATTGGCTTCGAGCATTAAGCAAAAGATTGCGAAGGAATTGAGTGAGCATATTCGATGCTCTATTGGTATCGCCCCTAATACATTTCTGTCCAAAGTCGCTTCCAACATGCAAAAACCCGATGGCTGTGTAGTACTGGAAGCGCATGACCTGCCGGATAAGCTTTACCCGCTCAAGCTAAGAAGCCTGAACGGTATCGGCAGGCGTATGGAAGAGCGTTTAAACCACCATGGTATCAATACTGTCAGAGAACTCTATGCCGCCAACCGGCAGCAATTACGGGCTGCCTGGGGCAGCATTGAAGGTGAGCGTTATTATGACAAGCTGCGCGGGTTGGAGTTATTCGAAGTAAAAAATGATCGCAGTAGTTTAGGCCATTCCCATGTATTACCTCCCGAGCTACGCACGCACCATGCTGCGCTTTCAGTGTTGCATCGCTTACTACAAAAGGCGTGTATGCGATTGCGGACTTATGCGCTATACGCTTCCGTCATCAGTGTTAGAGTAAAGTTTTTAGGGCGTCCAACCTGGGTGGCGGAAAGCGCCTGCTCACCGACGGATGACACCTTGATGCTGACACATGCATTAGAGCAATTATGGCAAACATATCCTGCGCGTAAGAATATCCCTTATGCAGTGGGCATATCGCTCACAGGCTTAGGTGAGCATGAGGAAAGAACTCTAGATTTATTCGAGCCACTATCCATAGAGTCAGAAAAGAAACTGAATAGTACGTTAGACAAACTTAATATGCGCTATGGGAAAAATACGGTATATTTTGGTGGGGCGCATAATGCATTAAGTTACACGCCGCTACGGATTGCCTTTAACCACATTCCGGATTTGGCTAACGAAGACATTGTCACTAAAGAAAAATAATGGCGCGTATTGCAGTCTTTAATCAAAAAGGTGGTGTAGGGAAAACCACTACCGTACTTAATCTGGCGGCAGCGCTATTTCTCAAGCTGACTAAATCCCTGCTCATTGACATGGACCCACAGGGCCATCTCACGCAAATCCAGGGACACGAAGCTACAGCGACCAATCAAAGCCTGTTCGTTTTTTATCAAGAAAATAAACCCTTACAGCAGCTTCAACTGGACTGGCATAACATTGGCACACTCATTCCTTCGCATAAGGAACTGATGAAAGTAGATTCAGTATTTGGCAAAGGCCCTGCTATCCTTAATAAGCTGAAGCAGGGCTTGGATCTGCTAGAAAAAGAAACGCACCCTGATAACATCCTGATTGATTGCTGCCCATATATAGGGGTGCTGTCACTTAATGCAATCTTTGCTTCAGACCTGATACTGATTCCAATAGCATCTGATTTTTTATCATTACAGGGAGCGCAAAAAGTTGAACAAACGTTGCGGGCATTAGAGCCTGTAGTAAAAAAACGCATAGACAGGCGTTACATACTGACCTGCTACGACAGAAGACGCGGCATGACATTTGATGTGGAAACAAAAGCACGTGATTTCTTTGGAGCGGAAGTTCTGACAACCGTGATCTCAGAAAATGTAGCGATTGCGGAAAGCCCGCAATACCAGAAAGATGTGTTCCGCTACAGTAGCAGCAGTACTGGTGCCCATGATTATGCGACTTTACTTGATGAACTCTCGAGCGCTGGTCTATTAAATATCAATCCATCAGCGACCACTGCTGATCATGTTTAGTATATCTTCATAACTAGCACCACCGACGCGATCAGGCCGGGCAACACGCGCATTCAGTATCTCGCAATTGTGGTACATCTGCTGTAACTTACGTTTGGCCTCATCTTCATCCTTACCATAAATCTGCAAGTTCTCAACGATCGCTCCATTGCGGCAACGTATCTGGTAAACATACTTGGTCATAGCTGGCGCTTGCATAAACTCAATCCATATAAACACAGTTCAGCCAATATAGAGCGTTCATGTGGCAAATACAAGAATGGCAGGCAAGAAAAAACCCCACTACTTTCGTAGCAGGGTTTTTGTATAAGAAGCCTGGCGTTGACCTACTTTCGCATGCGAAGAGCATACTATCATTGGCGCAGAATCGTTTCACGGCCCTGTTCGAGATGGGAAGGGGTGGTTCCAATTCGCTATGGACGCCAGACATAACCGTTGTGTGGGTTGCGATGTTGCCTGCAAGCCACGATTAAGCTGTCGTGGGTAACGTTCATTTGCATGAACATGCCCAGCGAGTAAAACATATGTACCGGATACTCGGGCACACCTGTCTTAAACAAATTGGAAGAAGTAAAGTTTTTAAATGGTCTTACTGTTATTGATTGCGTTGCTTTAGAACAACAACCTTAACTTTGCGATTCATTTTCATGAATGGCTCAAGTCTTAAGGTTATAGGATCAAGCCTCACGAGCAATTAGTATCGGTCAGCTTAACGCATTACTGCGCTTCCACATCCGACCTATCAACGTCCTGGTCTCGAACGACTCTTTAGTGTGCT
>DATHXI010000095.1:0-2250 GCA_035459705.1 Methylotenera sp.
AGCCAGCCGATAATCGAGCCAAGATCTCAATTGCTGCACCTTGATGCTTGCGATAGCGTGTAGATTGTCGTAAGTGCTGAGCTCTACTTTGGGCACCTGATGTCGATATATGCCTAAGTTAACCAATGGTATCAACAGCAGAATGATAAACACCCAGCTTAAATAAGCCAGTTTGTTTTTAAGGAATTGTTTATTGTTCTGAATCTCAACCTGTTTATATTGTTTAAGGTTGATCAGCAATACATGAAAAATCGCAGCACTCGCAATGAGTATTGAGAAGTCGATGAATAGATTGGTGGATTTAGGTAAAAAGGTGTTGCTAGGAAGGAAGTAGATTAGATCATGCTTAAAACTCACAAACAGACCACCTACTAAAAAATACAAAATAGTAAATTTAGTAGGGTCTATAAATTGCAATATTTTCCGCAAAAAAGGTTTCAAGTTTGTTTTTTTGTAATCGCTAGGCAGCTGGCCTACATGTAGATTATTCTACTCCCTGACTCGCTAGATAATCCTCGTAGTTACCAGTAAAGTCAATGATTTCATTGGCTTTAATCTCTAAGATGCGAGTGGCAATCGAACTCACGAATTCGCGGTCATGGCTGACAAAGAACAAAGTACCCTTGTATTTATCAAGTGCGGTATTGAGTGCTTCGATCGATTCCATATCCATGTGGTTGGTTGGTTCGTCCATCAGCAATACATTGGTCTTGGCGAGCATGAGCTTGCCATAGAGCATGCGACCTTTTTCACCGCCTGAGAGTACTTTCACGGATTTTTTGGTATCTTCACCTGAGAATAACAAACGGCCTAGCATACTACGCACCGTCTGGTCGTCATCGCCCTGTTGGGTAAAGCGTGACATCCATTCAAACAGTTCTTCGCCTTCTTCAAATTCGTATTCGTGGTCTTGTGCAAAATAACCAATATTGGCCTTTTCAGCCCATTTCACTTCGCCATGCTTGGCTTGTAGATCGCCAGCCAGGCAACGTAAGAGAGTGGTTTTACCAATACCGTTCTCACCGATAATGGCTACTTTTTCGCCAGCTTCAAACATCATGTCAATGTCATTGAACAAGGTGCGGTCAAAACCGTGACTTAGTTTTTTCAGCTCAACGGCATTACGGTGCAGTTTTTCTCTGTCGTCATACTCAAATCGGATGAATGGGTATTGACGGCTAGAAGGCTTGAATTCTTCAATCTTGATCTTATCAATTTGCTTTGCTCGACTGGTCGCTTGCTTGGCTTTAGATGCATTAGCAGAGAAGCGGCGCACAAAGTCTTGCAAGTCAGCGATTTGCTGTTTAGCTTTAGCGTTGTCTTTAGCCTGTTGTGCACGGGCTTGGGTTGACGCTTCCATGTAATCGTCATAATTACCTGGGTATATAGTCAACTTGCCATAATCCATGTCACAAGTATGCGTACACACTTGATTCAAAAAGTGACGGTCATGCGAGATGATAATCATCGTACAGTTACGATTATTCAGCACGTCTTCCAGCCAGCGAATGGTGTTGATGTCCAAGTTATTGGTAGGCTCATCCAGTAATAAGATATCCGGATTAGCAAACAGTGCCTGCACTAGTAATACGCGTAGTTTCCAGCCAGGCGCTACAGCGCTCATCGGGCCGGTATGTTGCTCGATTGGAATACCAACACCTAACAACAGTTCGCCTGCGCGTGCCTCAGCGGTATAACCGTCAAATTCGGCAAACACCGCTTCCAACTCTGCTGCGCGCATGTAGTCATCTTCAGTCGCTTCTAAGTTTTCGTAGATTGCATTTTTTTCTACATTTGCTTTCCACATTTCTTCGTGGCCCATCATCACAACGTCTAATACGCGTTGATCTTCATAGGCAAACTGGTCTTGGCGCAAGAATGCCATGCGCTCGTGGTTGTCTATGGAGATATTGCCAGAAGTAGGCTCAAGCACTTTGGCCAAAATCTTCATGTAGGTTGATTTGCCGCAGCCATTGGCGCCAATCAAACCGTAACGGTTAGCATCACCGAACTTAACAGAGACATTTTCAAATAGTGGCTTTGCGCCGAATTGCATGGTGATATTGTTGCTAATTAACACAGAGAGATCCTTAGAGTTTACTTTTTCTTAAGATTGATATTGCTTAAGTATTTGTTATGTAATTAAAATTTATTTTGGATGACGACTTCATCCATGCTTAATTGCTTACCGCGCGGCCATGCTGCTTTAATAGCCTTGCCCACCGTTACAAACATAGTTGGCGTGTGGTC
>DATHXI010000096.1:0-5690 GCA_035459705.1 Methylotenera sp.
CGCACTATATTGTGACTTTTCTGGCCTTTAATATGTGCGATAAAGCCAACGCCACAGGCGTCATGCTCATTGGATGGACTATATAAACCTTGCTGCTCCGGCATTCCGCTGCCCATTCCCTATCCCTCGCCACACTGATGACAACGGGCACCAAATCGAGGGTTTTGGTGCCCGTCCGCCCTGTCGTAAAAACAGGGAATTCTAAATTGGTATATTCGAACTTAAGCTAGTAACTAAATTTTGCCTGAACTGCAATTATATTTCGCAGCGAAACCTTGTAATTCTACTTACATTAGGCGTTTGCTTCAACCATCATTGAAAAGCAACTATCTTGCCAGAATTTATTTTATGTAAATCGATAGCCCATATGACTGCCGAAATTTTCTATAGCTAAATCCTAAATTCAGCACCTCAATTATTTGTAGGCTAATTCTTACATGAGTTTCAGCGCGGCCCTGACTTTTTAAATGCATCCTGCTCATTAATATGGCATCACTTCGAAACAAAAATAATGTTTTGATCCATTAATTCAAATAAGGAGCTTCACCATGACACACACTAAAAATACATTCAAACTTTCAGCACTTATTTTGGCACTTGGTTTGAGCACAGTTGCACTTCAGGCAAATGCATTTGGTGATGCAGATAGCATGAACGAAGGTCCTTACACCAAGGAATTTAAAGCGCTGGATACCGACAATGATGGCACTTTAACTTATTCAGAAGCCAAGAAAGAAAAGGTATTTGCCAAGGGTATCCGTAAGGCTGATCTGGATAACGATAAGACACTGGATGAAAAAGAATACTCAGACTATAAGGGCAGCGTACAAAATAAAAACGCTAAACGTGTCGTCAGCGACAGCGTAATTACTACTAAGACCAAAGCCGAGTTATTGAAAGATGAGGGTTTCAAGAGCCTTAAGGTCAGCGTAGAAACCCATCAAGGCGTGGTCTTGCTGAGTGGCTTTGTGGAGACGGAAGCTCAGGTGAAGCAAGCTGAAGAAATTGCAGCTGGTATTGAAGGCGTGAAGTCAGTTAAGAACAGCTTATTGGTTAAGAAAAGCTAATTATAGCTATTCCTACACTACTGCAAAACTCACTGCTGGCATAGGTGTTACACCTATGCCAAAAAGGAAAAATGATGAGATATATATACCCCAATGCTAAACCTCAAGCCAAGCGAAAAACACATCCAGTGGTTTTTGTGGCGGCTATATCATTAATCCTTTTTAGCATCGCTGGCACGGCTTCTGTGTTGGGTTTCAAGCCTCTGGCACAGTTCAACCAGGCAGGCTCAGCCAGCAGTGAGACTTGCGCTAATCGCCTGATGGGCCATAAAGATACGTCGGCATCTGGTGCCAAATCAACGTTTGAATCCAATATGCCTACCGTCGATTCAGATAATTCTGATGATGTGTTTAAAACGCCGGTGATTCGGGCCTAATCCTAGTAATTTTTCTATTAATAATTAATAAGGAGCAAAAAATGAGCAAAATTATTACAGCAGCGTTTCTGGTGGCAAGTGTGTTTGTATTAAGTGCCTGTAATACCATGGAAGGCGCCGGTAAAGACATACAAAAAGGCGGGGAAAAGCTTGAAAATGCTGCAGATAAAAACAAGTAAGTTAATTAGCTTGCTTTAAAGTGACATCATCAAAAGCCCATTGGAACTAGAGCTCCAATGGGCTTTTGATTTATATGACTGCTTGTCCAGGATTGATTTTAGTATCCAGTGGAATCATGGCGCGTGTAAATACGCCATCGCCCGGCTGGCTGATGATTTCCAGGTTTCCACCAATAGCTTGCACGCGGTGGCGCATACCGGTTAATCCGTGGGTTTCACCACTCACCGCTGCCATATCCATGCCAACCCCGTTGTCCTCAATTTCCAGTTTCAGGTATTTGAGATCAACCATGATGCTCACTGAAACCTTGCTGGCCTTAGAGTATTTAGTCGCGTTATTCAAGCTCTCCTGCACCAGGCGATATGCAATCAATCCTAATGCCTCACTCAGCTGGGTTGATTCATCGGGCAGTATCAGGTCGAGTTCCCATTGATTACGCTCTGCAGCAGATTCCACTAGCTCTTTCATGGATGGCCAGAAGCCAAACGTAGATAACATTGAGGGATGAAGTTCTTCAACAATGCGGCGTTTGAATTGTATGCCCTGGTCAATGTATCGACTGGTTTTTTGGAGTTTTTCAGTGATCTGTGGCGCAGTTTCTTTTAAGGTACGTACTACCCAGGAAATATCCATCTTAGTTGCAGTCAATATAGAACCGAGCTCATCATGCAGCTCCCGAGCCAGTTTTCTGCGCTCACGCTCTACGTCATACTGATAATCCACAGCCAGTGTTTCAAGGAGGTCCGTGCGCTGTTTAAGGCTGGCTTCCAGCGTCAGCCGTTCTTCTGCCAGCGCACGACTTAAACGGTCGCGATTGGCGATTTCATTGGTTAATTGTCGAATGACCACCATCACCAGAAAAGATAGCGCAAGGGCCGACCCTATCAATGAGACTCTGGAGAGTGATGCATAGGTATTGCGTCTGTCACGGATTTCCCCAAGCAACTGAAGCTGTAGGTTGGTAAGGTGCTGGGTTTGCTCGGTAAATTTGCTGGCCTCAATCAATCCTTGATCCAGGTTAATAATTTTAATGGCGTCTTTAATATTACCGGTTTTAGCCAATTGAATCGTCATCACCATTTCAGTGGATTTGGCTTCCACACTGGCTGCAATGTTTTGCAGTAAATCACTCTCTTCTTTGATGACTTCGGAAATCACTTCGTCACTAAAATTCTCTTTCAGGGTTTTAATGCTGGCACGCGCTTCAGCTAATGCTTGATTAAAAGGGCCTAAGTACTCCTGGCGCTCGGTGACCAGAAAACCTCGCTGCGCACTCTCTGCATGAAACAGGCTGGCTTTGAGTGTAGCAATTACACGTGCATTTTCGTTCAGCACTTTGAGTTTTGCGTCTTCCTTGCCTATGGCGACAATCCAGCTATCGGTGAATGCCACCGCAACTAATGTCAATATCATGGCCGCAATCAAGCTGGCCACTACGCGGCCACCAAGTTTGTCGATAGTTTTAGACCACCATAGCAAAACTTTAAATATCAATTTCATGCAGCTACCAACTTATTCATAAAGGGTGTAAGAGGTGTCTGACATTTAATTCAGCCATTCACTGCTAAAGAGACAAGGTACAGACGACTAAAGTGTGAAACATGGATCAAGGACAGTCGCTTTACCCTTGTACTTTTATTATTAGGAGTTAATCATGCTTCATTATGCAGTAGTGTTCTTTATCATTGCACTGGTTGCAGGGTTGTTCGGGTTCACGGGCATTGCTGCCAGTGCAGCGGGAATCGCGAAAATCCTGTTCTTTGTGTTCCTGGTAGTCGCAGTACTCACCATACTGGCTGGGGTATGGGTTGCCAAGTAAATAGCATGGCTAGCAAGTCACACTAAACACCTACCAAATAAATATTTTTCATATCGTCAATTTTACCTTAATTTTTATAGGAGCATGTCATGTTTAATGCCGCAAAAACTAACGAAATCACCAATCAAATCAAAGATAACGCAGAGCATCTGGTTGGCACTGCCAAAGAGGCAGTAGCTGATATCACTGCAGATACAAAAGATGCCGCGCAAAATCTGGGCAAGAAAATTCAAGCAAGAACAGTAGATACCAAATCAGATGCTGAAGCTTTGATCGCCAGTTTGCGTGAATTGCTGGCCGAAAAGCCATTGCAAAATAAGGCCGAAGAAATCAAGGGTCAACTGACTGAGCAATACCGCGAATGGAAAGACACTATCCAGCATGAAGTAGAAGTAGCTGTTAAAGAGAGCCAGGCACGTTCACGTAAAGTACTGAATGAACAACCACTGCTGACATTGGCCGTGGCTGTGGGTGCTGGTGCATTGCTGGGCTACCTGATTGGTAACCATCAGTCGTCAGACAATTCCTAATATAATTTAGCGTTTATGTAATGCTAACCGGTTAGGGGAGTCGGCATGTGGGGAACGATTTTAAAGCTTGTTGCAATGAAGTTTGTTGGGCATCGGCTACATCTCATTGTGGTGCAGCTGATGTCATTTATAGAGCGGCGAGCACAAATATTCATCCACAATATGGGCGAGGAATGGAATCGCCTGCTGAAAACCCTGATTGGCTTCATTGTAGTTTTGACAGCATTGGTGTTCTCCGCGCTGATAGGCGCGGCTTGGATAGTAGCTATCGCATGGGAAAGCCCTTCGCGTGATGTGATACTGGGCATCGCCATTCTGATACCGCTGGTGATAGTGCTGTTCATGGCTATTTACTTGCGCAGTCTCTGGCACAAAAAACCTTACCTGGAAAATTCGCGCAGCCAGTTACATAGTGATTGGCAGGTATTGCGTGGTGCACTAAATGAAAGAAATCCTGCAGAGGAAGAGCCTGCAGTAAACGCTGAGAGTACACAGGGCGAGCAAGAACCAAGCTCGCAAACCGAGTTTAAAACCGGCAACGTTAATAAACAGGAGTAGATCATGAGCAATACCTTACAGGCCGTGC
The DNA here is from genome assembly GCA_035459705.1 of Methylotenera sp. GTDB lineage: Bacteria > Pseudomonadota > Gammaproteobacteria > Burkholderiales > Methylophilaceae > Methylotenera. Next base: position 4,560 of record DATHXI010000096.1, read on the forward strand.
ATACTGCAGATGAAGCATTCAAAATTGATATTCAAGCCATACGCAACAGTGCGCGCAAGCATGTGATGGATGGCGCACAAACAGCAGGTTACAGTGCTGATTCTGAGATTGTGATCAAGCACCTGAATGCAGCATTGGCGACAGAAATTGTCTGTTCACTGCGCTACAAGCGTCACTACTACACCGCGACGGGGCTTAACTCCAAGGCGATTGCTGAAGAATTCAATATCCATGCGCAGGAAGAGCAGGCACATGCCGACCTGATTGCTGAGCGTATTGTGCAACTGGGTGGCGATCCTGATTTTGCACCTGATAGCTTGGTGAGCCGTAGCCATGCCGATTATGTGCCTTGCACGGATCTGCAGGAAATGATTAAGGAAAACCTGGTGGCAGAACGTATTGCGATTGACGTGTATCACGAGCTGATCACATATATTGGTGAAAGCGACTCTACTACCCGCCGCTTGCTTGAAGGTATATTAGCGACGGAAGAAGAGCATGCTGATGAGCTTGCGGACTGGCTCAAGCGCACGTAACATCAGCTAAAGGCTATTTAGGGCTCTTAATTTCTTATGTCAGGAATGGTTGGATGAAGAAAAAAATCTTACTGGTTGATGACCACAGTATCGTACGTACCGGTTTACGTAACCTGATAGAGCTGGAAAAAGACCTCGAAGTGGCTGGTGAAGCGGCCAACGGCAATGAAGCACTGAAACTGGTGCGCAGCAATACCTACGATATAATAGTTATGGATGTTTCCATGCCAGACAAGAATGGTGTAGATACCCTGCATGATCTTAAGCATGTGGCGCCAAAATTGCCGGTATTGATTTTGAGTGGGTATGCCGAGCAGCAATATGCGCTTAATCTGATGCGCAGTGGCTGTAAAGGTTACCTGTCCAAGGATGCCGATCCTGAAGAGATCATCAAGGCTATACGCACTATATCCGCTGGTCGTCGTTATATTTCAGCAGAGCTGGCGGAGTTGATGGCAAGTGAAATGTCGCATCCTTCCGAGAAGTTGTTACACGAAACCTTGTCTGACCGTGAGTTTCAGGTATTTTTCAAACTGGCTGGCGGCTTGTCGGCTACTGAAATAGGCGATGAGCTTAATATCAGTGTCAAAACAGT
>DATHXI010000097.1:0-3726 GCA_035459705.1 Methylotenera sp.
TGGCTGTGGCCGTAGCAAGCCACAAGGTGCTACCGAGAAAAACACCACTGCCGATTTGGTGGGTGATATTGATACTATTCGCGCAGCACTGGGTATAGATCAATGGTTGGTATTTGGCGGCTCATGGGGTAGTACGCTGGCATTAAGCTACGCACTTGCTCACCCAGAACGTATTACAGGGCTAGTCTTGCGCGGTATATTCTTAAGTCGCCCTTCGGAGCTGGATTGGTTCTTGGGTGATATCGCGCATTTCTATCCTGAGGTTTGGCATGCACTCATCTCTTATCTACCTGCCAATGAACAGCATGATGTACTTTCTGCTTATAGCCAACGCATCTTCAGTGATGACAATACTGTGAATATACCGGCTGCACAGCAATGGAATGCATACGAGAACGCCATCATGCGCCTGATACCTAACGAAGATAAAGATGCTAAAACTAACGATCAACAAACACCGTCCAACGAACAGAATGCTATTGAGCTTGCAAGAGCACGCGTGCAGATTCATTATATTCAGCACGATTGCTTTGTAGATGGTGAGGAGATGTTGCAAGCAGCATCAAAGCTTGCTCACATTCCTACCGTTATTGTGCAAGGCCGTTACGACATGGTGTGTCCGCCTAAAAGCGCGTGGGAACTTAGCCGTGCCATGCCGCATGCCGAGTTTCACATCGTGCAGGACGCCGGACATTCTGCCATGGAGGTTGGTATCACCTCTGCTTTAGTTGCAGCAACAGAAAAATTTAAGCAATTAACTACGAGAAACTAATAAGATATCTTTAAGTGAGTCTGCATATTTATAACGACTTAAGATATAGCGACTTAAGAAAATGAAAAAAATTACTTTCAGTAAACCTAGCATCAACTTGCATTCCAGCCTGCAAAGCGCGATTGATAAGCCACGCGAAGCCTATGCCAAGCAGCGCTACAACACGCCGCTGTTTGTCATGCACGAGATGCTGAACGCCTTTCAACGGCATAATGTATTCGGTCTCTCTGCATCACTTTCTTTTTATGCGATGTTTGCATTGATTCCGCTTGTGCTGCTAATGTTCTTTTTACTCAGTCACCTTGTATTGAGTTCTGATTACGCTATAGTCAAACTCGCCATCATTACCGGCAACCTAGTACCAAAATTCAGCAGTACGATTATGTTGGAGGTATATAACGCAGCGGAACACCAAGCGGCATGGGGTGCTGTGGGTATCTTCGTTTTGCTGTGGGCAGTCACTCCGCTTGCCAGCGCCATGCGCTCAACCTTTTACAATATTGCCGCACTGGTGGAAGCTCCTTCATTTGTTAAGCGCAAAATTAAAGACATCCTTGCCGTAGTCGGCATGTTGATACTGTTCTTTTTATTCACTTTTGCAGGATTGGTATTAGAGAAAGTCATCGCATTTATCGGCGCTAATAATCAGTTACTGCAATACGACATCTTTAACACCCTCACTTCATTGGTTTTAACCACGCTGCTCATCGCAGTGTTTTACTTTATATTCTTCCCAGTACGCCTATATATAAGGCATATTCTGATCGGTGCATTATTCACTGCCATTCTGTGGCTTCTGATGCGCCCTGCTTTTAGCTTATTTTTATCCGTTAACGAATCTTATGGTTCCGTATTCGGCGGCATGAAAAACCTCTTTATTTCGATTACCTGGCTTTATTTGAATTTTGCAGTGTTTCTTTTAGGTACCGAACTCATCGCCACTTTACGTAAAAAAGATGTATTGCTACTGAAGGGTCTTTTCAATGGAGTAGAAGAACCTCAATTGAACCTGCAAACAAGCTATAAGCAAAAATTGATGCAGCGTTACGGAAAAACCTACAGGAAAGGCGAGCATATATTTTCGCAAGGTGACTCCACACACAATCTTTACTACCTGTTAAACGGTCAAGTGCAATTGCTACAGAATGGCAACGTGATACGCACCATAGAGGCTGGTAATTATTTTGGCGAGATGGCCATGCTATCCAACATGCCAACCATTGCAGACGCCGTTATAAGCTCTGAACAGGCAGAGGTAATACTCATCTATCCTGATAATATTGAGACTTTACTCATGGACGAACCCAAGGTGGCCATGCGCTTTTTACGCCAAATGGCCACTAGATTGCAACAACGAGACCAATAGCTCATTTAAATTACCTTAAGAATGCACAAACAAGTTAATGGCAAAACAATTCTCACAAGCAAGCAAGCAACCTAGCCAACAAGAGATACAAGCCGTGTTGAACTTACTCAACACAGGCAAACTGGCAGAGACAGAGTCAGCGGCAAAAAAACTGGCTGCACGCTTTCCCAATACGTTTATTCTGTATCACGTGCTAGGGATTGCCCAGGATGGTTTGTCTAAATTTGCAGATGCGGTTGAAAGCTATACCGAAGCATTAAAACTGCAACCCAACACACCTGACCTGCACTTTAATTTAGGTATCGCACTTACCAACGTAGGCAGATTAAATGATGCAGCAGCCAGTTACCGCAAGGCGATTGCATTGCAGCCACAGTTTTTTGAAGCGCATGGCAATTTAGGTACCGTGTTACAAAAGCAGGGATTGCTGGAAGAAGCAATTGCCAGCTATAAACGTGGCCTTAGCATCAACCCGCAGGATGCCCGTGGTCATTTTAATTTAGGAACAGCGCTACGTGACAATGGTCAGCTTGATGACGCGGTTAAGAGCTATCAGCAAGCCTTGCAATTGTTTCCCAATTACACTGATGCACATAACAACTTAGGTGAAACCTTACGCGACCAAGGAAATATGGAAGCCGCGATTAAGAGCTACCAGAATGCGCTTGCACTCAACCCACAGCACCCGCAAGCCAACTACAATATGGCTGAATTTCTGTACCTTGCCAAACGCTTTGATGAAGCGATTCCATATTTTGAAGCATCACAACTGGATGACTGGCAAGCGCGCAGCCTTTATTGTTTATACAAAGCAGAACGCTTTGATGCTTTTAAATCCAAATTAGATAACTTGGTTGCAACCACAAAACACACCGCGCCATTCATAGGCACGCTTTCTACTCACTATGCCATCAATTTTGGCATTGAGAACCCATACAACTTCTGCAAAAATGGCTTCGACTTTGTCTATCAGCAAAGTATTCCTGAATTGGCTGAGCCTAATAGCCAATTACTCCAAGACTTGCTACACGACATCAACAATACCGAGATTGCAGAGCGTAAACAGGGCATGCTGCACTTTGGTACGCAGTCTGCAGGTAACTTGTTCAAACGCCCAGAGGCTTCATTCCGCACATTGGCGGAACTCATTAAACAAGAATTTATCAATTACAAAAATCGCTACGCCGGCGCTGATTGTGAATTGATTAAATCATTCCCCGGCACACTTGAATTCACAAGTTCCTGGTACGTAAAAATGCGGCAAGGTGGTCACTTAGATCCTCACATTCATGAAATCGGCTGGATTAGCGGCGCGGTGTATTTGGCCATGCCCAAGAACAAACAACACCCTGATGAAGGCTGCTTTGAATATGGTACTCATGGCGACAATTATCCAATCAAACCTCCACACACGCACAAAGACTTTCCTGCTGCATTGGTGGCACCTAATGTCGGCGATATCGTGCTATTCCCGTCTTCACTATTCCACAGGACGGTACCATTTAGCTCAAACGAAGAACGTATCTGTATTGCCTTTGATCTAAAACCGATGGGTTCGGTCGCACAATTGAGTCACAGCAACTATTAA